>JAJXBQ010000353.1:0-2070 GCA_021640525.1 Segatella copri | reverse complement strand
ATCTTTATATAGATAAGACTCAGATGATTTATGATATGGTAGAAAATGGCAAGATTTACTTTCTGAGTCGTCCCAGACGATTTGGAAAGTCACTTCTCGTATCTACACTGGAATGCTATTTTCAAGGAAGAAAAGAACTGTTCAAGGGCCTAGCCATTGATAATCTGGAAACCGACTGGAAACAATATGCGGTATTCCACCTTGATTTCAACGGCAAGGACTTTACGCAAGCAGGCCAGTTGGAAAAGACGCTGATTGATTTCGTAGAATCGCAGGAAGCCATCTACGGCAAAGCCCCTTTTGCTTCTACCCTCGGCGACAGATTCATTGGAGTTCTGAGAAATGCCCACGAAAAAACAGGACTTCGCGCCGTTGTCCTTATTGATGAATACGACAAGCCTCTGCTAGACGTATTGGATTCTACACTGAAAACAATCGATGCAGATGGCAACGAGCGGCTATTGGAAGATAGGCATCGGGAAATTCTGAAAGGTTTCTACAGTGTATTCAAAGCTGCCGATAAAGACCTGCAATTCGTTCTGCTTACGGGAGTTACCAAATTTTCGCAAGTAAGTGTGTTCAGCGGATTCAACCAACCCGAAGACATCAGCCTTTCTGCCCACTTCGATACGCTTCTCGGCATCACAGAAGACGAGTTGCGCTCTACCTTTGCACAGCAAATCGTAGAAATGGCCGAGGAATATGATGTTTCAAAGGAAGAAATACTGACAAAACTGAAACGCCAGTTTGACGGCTACCATTTCAGTCGCCGGATGCGAGGCGTATATAATCCTTTCAGCATCTTGCGTGCCTTCAAGGAAATGCTCATCGACGACTATTGGTTCAAAACGGGTTCACCCACCTATCTGGTTCGCCTGCTAGCTCATAGCGATGAAAACATCAACGAACTGGTGGGGAAATATTATCCTACCAAGGATTTCGACGATTATAAGGCCACAGTAGAGCGCCCTTTGCCGATGATATACCAAAGCGGATACCTGACCATCAAGGGATGGTCAAGGAATACCAATTCCTATCTCTTGGATTTTCCGAACGATGAAGTGAGAAGGGGATTCATCAGTTTGCTGGCAGCAGATTATCTGAAGCCAAAGGTTTCACCTGATTCCTGGGTCCTACAAGTAATTGAAGCATTGAGAAAAGGAGAGTGCGAAAAGTTGCATCAACTGATGCTTTCTTTCTTTGCCAGCATCCCGTATTCTCAACGAAGAAAAGATGACGAACGTGAGAAGGAGCGTTATTTCCAATATACGTTCTATCTGGTATTGAGGATGATCAGTTCCTATACCATCTTCATTGAAAAAGAACAGAGCGAAGGAAGAGTAGATTGCATCATAGAAACTCCCCTATACATATATATATTTGAGTTTAAGAGGGATGGAAGCGCAAGAGAAGCGCTCCAGCAAATCGAAGATATGGGATATGCCCGGGAATATTTATCAGATAAGAGAAAGATATTCAAGATAGGATGCAGTTTCTCTTCAAAAACAGGAACAATTGATGATTGGGGAGAGAACTGAATCTCTCCCCGATAGCATTTTATTAAATCAGTTCATATATTATAATTATATAAGGAGATGAAAGAAGTATTAATAGTAAGCATCGGCAGCTTCTTCGGGGGCGGCATGAGATATTGGATTTCAAAGATGGTGCAATCCTGCACGGTGATAGCCTTTCCTTTCGGAACAATGGCGGTGAATGTGTTGGGATGCCTCATCATCGGGTTTCTCTCGGGATTGAACTGGCGGGAAGGGGGATGGATGTCGCCATCTGCCAAACTGCTGCTCACCACGGGATTCTGCGGAGGATTCACCACCTTCTCTACCTTCATGAACGAGGGGGCAGGCCTGATGAAGGAGGAGAACTATCTCTATATGATGCTCTATCTCTTCGGAAGTCTGGCACTGGGACTTATCGCCGTGCTCGCCGGACACTATCTGGCGAAAATCATTGCATAAAAGACTTCGGAGAACAGGAAGAAGAAAACACGGATTGCCACATAAAATACAGAAGATAGTATTCCATCAGATGAAGAAATGATGAAAATACTAT
>JAJXBQ010000352.1:0-2081 GCA_021640525.1 Segatella copri | reverse complement strand
GCGCCATGTTAGCGTAGTCGGTCAGCTCCATCTGTTGCAGAACAACGGTGTTACCACGCTCCTCAGCCTGATAGGTGTATGCACCCAGGTCAGCTTTGTTAGCAGCAGAGAAAGTCGCGTTGCTGTTTTTGTCGTTGACGTAGATAATTTCTTTATCTTTGTAATCAGCGATTGCGCCAGCGCCAGTTGCGTTGTCGATACGAACTTTGTAGTTACCGGTTGCAGCAACAACGTTGTCTACAGAACTGTTATCCAGTTCAGTACCGTTGTCTACGTCGCCGTTGCCATTGATAGTCAGGTGACCATCAGAGTTCATAGCAACAATACCGTAACCGTAGTTAGACTTGGAAGTATCCCACGTACGGTCGTTCACCAAATCCGCGTTCAGAACGTAATCGCTGCTGTTGATGTCGAACACACCAGAAACTACGTTGCCGTTATGGTCAGCGATGTTGCCGCTAGTCAGTTCCAGTTTGTCAGTACGGAAAGCTTCAGTATCAAACTGATCAACGTTCACATCCAGTACACCACCGTTAGTTACGGTGATGGTATTGGCATACAGGTTAGAATAGTTATTCCAGCCAGTAGATTCGGTTAAATTAACGGTACTGTAGCTATCAACAGTCAGGTGGTCTGTAGCAACCAAACCATCTTCACCAATATTCAGTGAGGAGCCGTTGGTTAAACCAATGGTATCTGAGACCAGAGAGGAATCAGTAACATTTACCTGAGAGCCATTATTTACAGCTAATGTATCAATTACTGAACTATTAACGGTATTCCATTCTGAACCATTGTTCAGTGCTACGTTAAATACGCCGCTCTGGAATACCTTGTTGTCAATAATACGACCCCAATCGTTAGCTTCGATAGTGGCACCAGGGGTCAGGCTGTTCGGCGCAACATCATACATATCTGCCGGAGCAATTACTTCAGCACTCATGTTTGCTGAGCCAACCCACTTACTACCGTTGTTCAGAGTAATGTTCAGTTCATCAACGTTCTGAGCATCATCTACCCAACCACCGTTGGTATCAAGGACACCGTCACCATTGCTGTCATGGCCGGTTGAATAGAAGAATACGCCATCGTTATTCCAGTGGCTTGTGAACTCGACATCACCCAACAGGGTTGAATGGTCAAAGTTTACATTGTTTTTCATGGAATAATTTGAGCCAGCATTGTCAGAGAATGACAGAGCTACGTCATTTTCGCCACCATTACCAGCGTAATCACTTGGTTCAGCAGATTTACCGAAGAAGCCATTGCTTTCTTCCAGCGGAGTCTGTGACCCTGAAGTTACAGTGGAGTTAGACACATTAATGTTGTTGTCCCACTGATGATATTCGCTAGTATAAGTCGTGTTGCTTGTATTGCCTTCAGACAGCGCAATACCAGCTACACGGGAGTTGTTAGTAATATTGATATTGCTTTCAACATCAAGATTTACTGCAACACCCAGAGCGGTATAGAACGTTTCATTGGTTGACTTAGATTTATCACCATCAAGATATGTGTCAGTGAAGTAAAGAGCTTCATAGTCATCATCAATGGTGGAATTGGATACGTTCAGAGTGAATACGTCACCATCGTACCAATTGTAGTCAAGGTCAGTAGTGATTCCGTTATAGAAATTATAGCCACTATAGGTCTGTGGAGTTACAACTTCACCTTTAGCATTAACTTCTGCAGGAGTAATGCTGTAATAACCAAATGGCAGTTCAGAAGTGATTGACCCATGAATTACTGAATTGCTGATATCTAACTGGTTAACAGAACCGCTAGCGTAATCATGATTCAAGTAATAAGTAGAAATGGTACCGTTAACAGTATCGCCTTTAAAGACGGTGTCGAAATCACCATTGGCATTGTTATAGTAAACAAAACCATTGTAAGTTACGTAGTTACCGTCTGAACCCATCGGGTCCATGCCGCCAGCATCGGCAATTCCATCATTGTCAGTGTCATACGGCCAAACTAAATCGGTCGTGGTGTTGTCATGATACCCCCAGGTATCATAGTTTGCTGCATTAGCCTGAGAGGTGATAGCCAGAGTGCAAGCCAATGCTAATTGTGATACT
>JAJXBQ010000087.1:0-12644 GCA_021640525.1 Segatella copri | reverse complement strand
GCTTTATTTTACGTTAAATGGCTTTTATTATACTTATACGGCGGCTTTTAGGGGTTATTCGGTAAAAGTAAGAGGGTGTATCATAAACAATCAAATGTTTAATGATACACCCTCTTTCTCAGGATTCGAAACATTATCTCGCTTATAACGCTTCGTCTTCAGGACGTGGCATCTGTGTCTGGGGCTTCTGTTTCTTGCCTGACTTCATGAATAGTTTCTTCTTCTTGAGCCATGCAGCCTTGCGTATTTCATATTCTTCGCGGTGACGCTCCAAAAAATTATCTGCCATGTTTCGTTCCTTTTTTACTTTGCGTTATGAATGCTTATTCTTCTTTAAACTTGCTGTAAATCACCTTGATTCGAATCGGACCAGATGCCACCTTCTTACCAGTCTTCTTGTCTGTGGTATAATCCTTGTCAGGATCATCCGTACCCACGATGAGTCGGGTAGAAGCGAGTGACATATCGTGATTAATCTTGGAGATGACGGTAGTATATCCCTGTGTGGTTGTGATGACGTTTACAGGAACCAGTACTACTTTATTCCAGTTTTCCCCCTTGCCCTTGTTCTTATACATGGCAGAAACCAGGTTGGCGATATTCTGGAATGTATAGGCATTCTTGTAGGTGCCGGTACTGCTGTAGCTTGCCGTATAAGAAGTACGGTTGTCAGCCAACTTGCTCTTTTCGAAGAACGACTGCAAACTGTCTTTTTGAACCATCAGGATGGTGCTTGGTGTAGCAAAGTTATATGCGTTGTCTTCGTCTTTATTGTTGAGCCGTGGGAAGGAGATGGATGCAGTATTGAGCGTATCCTTCTCATGTCCCTTCATGATGTCTTCGATTGGGAGGGTAACCTCGGTGAAGATACCTGCCGGCGACTTGAGGTAAGTCCAGTTCTGCTGACTTGCCAACTTCTCCAAGTTCTTGGTATCGTTCTCAATCTTGTTGAGCTGCAATACCTCTTCTGTACCATCGAAACGGTTGTATCCGATGCTTACAGCTGTACTGTCTGTAACGCCGTCCTTAGCCTTGATGGTCTTGTGGCGGGTCCAGTAGAAGATAAGCTCTGTATTCCAGATCTTAGCCATATTACCCGTACCACCTACATTCTTGATGAAGAAGCCTGGGCAAACATTGTGCAGGAACTTGTAGTTGGTCTTGAAGTACTCTGGATGCTCTGCGTAAGTCTGCAGGATGTAAGAACCATAGTTCTTGTAAGTTCTACCATCTTTCTTGTATTCCTTATTCAGGTAAATCTTGAAGTTCTTTACATCTGAAGTATTTGCCAGATTATAATTACTGCTCCAGTGTGGGTTGTTCTCGCTTACCCAGCCGTTCTTGAATGCATCATAATCAGAGTAATACTCCTGGTCTTCTGCCATCGGCTTTGTCATCTCATAGGCTGTCACCTTCATTGGGGCGATGGTATCACCATAGCTGGCATTGTATGAAACCAGGAGGTAGCATGAGTCTGCTTCGATAGAACCGTTGTTTGCCTGCTTGATGTAATCGAGTGTATCTACAGAAAAAGTAGGCAATACGCTCAACTGGGTCATGTAGTCGCCCTTTACATAGTTGCCGGTTTCCGGGTCTTTCATCTTTCCGATGAGCCCCGTGTTGTTGCGGCTCAATACGGCACCTGCTACTATAGACTTTGTGGTAACATTGAACGCTGAGTCGGAAATGTTAATGTTGTCTATCTTATTAGTGATGCTACCACCGATTCCCTCGGTGGTATCATCACATGCAGCGAAAGTAAGCGCTGCTATTACTAATACTGTTAAGAGTCTTAAAATTTTCATTATCCTTGTATGTATGTGTCTCTGTTGTCGGAATATTATTCTGCGTCAGGACAAACCTTGTTGATGAAGTCTGCGTATGGCTCCTGGATATCTTCTCCCGGATAAGCCAGTACAGGCTTGTTCTTCTCCTTCGCATAATCAAAGAGAATCTGGTTAGCTTCTTCTTCACCTTCTACCACACCGTCGCTATAGTCGATGGCGAGTTTGCCGAGCTCAATGAAGTCGAAGTCGTCCTGATAGCCGTCGAGCAGTTCAGACTTTGCATCACGGAAGGCAACGCAACGTTTGAAGTTGGTACCCAGTTCACCCTTGAGTTCGTTGGTATAGAGAGCGGTAATCACCTTTGATTCTGCAAATGAAGGCTCTTCGCTGTAGGCAGTCTTTACGTAGAATGGTACTACTGCGCTAGCCCAACCCTGGCAGACGATTACGTCAGGCTGCCAGCGGAGCTTCTTTACGGTTTCCAATACACCACGTGCAAAGAAGATAGCTCTTTCTCCGTTGTCGGCATATTCCTTTCCGTTTTCATCGGTGCCCATCTGGCGGCTCTTGAAATAGTCGTCATTATCGATGAAATAAATCTGCTGTCGTGTTGTTGGTATAGATGCAACCTTGATGATCAGCGGATGGTCTGTATCATCTATGATAAGGTTCATACCAGACAGGCGAATGACCTCGTGCAATTGTCCGCGACGCTCGTTGATGGTGCCCCACTTAGGCATGAAGGTGCGGATCTCAAAACCTGCTTCCTGCATCTTCTGAGGCAGTTCGCGTCCCATGATTGACATGTGAGACTCGGCTACGTATGGGTCGATCTCCTGATTGATAAATAATACTTTTTTTGCCATAAAATTTAAATTTTATTCTTACGAATTACGTGCAAAGGTACAAAAAAAACTTCAAATAGGGGCATTTTTTCTCCGAAATTCATTATTTTCGGCAATAATTCGCATATTTTTAGGTTTTTTCTTTCTCATTTGAGAAAAAAGTTGTTATTTTGCACCCGAAAACAGATTATGACGATGAAAGTATTCAATAAGATTGTTGACCTCCAGAACGAACTCTTCATGTGTCGTAAGGAGGGAAAGGAAATCGGCCTTGTGCCAACTATGGGTGCGCTGCATGAGGGTCACGCCTCTCTTGTTAAGCGCAGTGTGAAGGAAAATGGCGTGACTGTGGTTTCTGTGTTCCTGAATCCTACACAGTTTAATGATCAGGGTGACTTGGATCGCTATCCTCGTACCCTCGATGCTGACTGCAAGCTCTTGGAGGCTTGTGGTGCAGACTATGTGTTTGCACCATCGGTGAAGGAGGTGTATCCTACACCTGATACACGCCACTTCGAGTTTCCACCTGTTTCTACCGTGATGGAGGGTGCCAAGCGTCCGGGTCATTTCAATGGTGTATGTCAGGTTGTGAGCCGTCTTTTCTATATCGTTCGACCAACCCGTGCTTATTTCGGTGAGAAGGATTGGCAGCAGATTGCTGTCATCAAGCAGCTCGTGAAGTACATCAACAGCGATGTGCAGATTGTGGAGTGTCCTATCATCCGTGATGAGGATGGTTTGGCTAAGAGCAGCCGTAATACTTTGCTGGCTCCTGATGAGCGTGCCATTGCGCCAAACATCTATAAGGCTCTGAAGGAGAGTGTGGAGTATGCCAAGACTCATACCGTACAGGAAACTCACGATAAGGTGGTTGCCGACATCAATGCTGTAGAGGGTCTGGAGGTAGAGTATTTCCAGATTGTGGATGGCGACAGCCTGCAGGATGTTTCTTCATGGGAGGATAGTGCATACGTGGTAGGTTGCATCACCGTTTATTGCGGTAAGACTCCTATCCGTCTCATCGACCATATCAAGTATAAGGGATAATTCCTCGATAGATATTCTTTATTAAGTTTAATCCGTAACAGATCAAGTAATAACAGAACAATGCAGATAGAAGTATTGAAGAGTAAGCTCCATTGTGTAACCGTAACTGAGGCTAACCTGAATTATATGGGTAGTATCACCATCGATGAGGACTTGATGGACGCTGCTAATCTGATAGCAGGCGAGAAGGTTCAGATTGTAGACAACAACAATGGCGAGCGCTTGGAGACCTATATTATCAAGGGTGAGCGTGGCAGCGGTTGCATCTGCCTGAATGGTGCTGCAGCCCGCAAGGTGCAGGTGGGTGATACCGTCATCATCATCGCCTACGCTCTGATGGACTTTGAGGAGGCAAAGACCTTCCAGCCAACCGTGGTTTTCCCTAAAGAGGGAAATAAGGTTTAAATATCGTATGATGATATAGAATTGTATAAAGAATGATAATCTCGTATGATAATCATAAAGAATATGCGTTCCTGTGGATAGATGAATCCGTAGGAACGCATATTTGTTTTGTGACGATAAACTTGCGTTTCGGTGTGGCGAAATAGCGGTAAGCCACATAGATGGTGATGCCCTGTTCACGGATGGATAATGTATGTATACCCTATATATAATGGTGTAATTACTATTTTATGAAGGTATAATTACGATGGGTTACGGATAGATCTCGATATGGCTGCTGCCGGAGTTGCCATTCTTGATAATCCTTATCTGGGTGGTGATGCGCTCGCTCATCGTGTCGGTATGACTGATGACGCCCACCTTCTTGCCTTGCGAACTTTGCAGCATGGCGAGGGAGTCGATGACGGTGGCTAGGGTATCAGGGTCGAGGGTTCCGAAGCCTTCGTCGATGAACAGGTTCTCGAAGGAGATGTTGCGGGAGGATAATGCTGACAGACCCAAGGCGAGACCGAGACTCACGATGAAGGTTTCGCCACCAGATAGGGAGGTGGTGTCTCGGATATCATCGGCACGGTCGTGGTCGATGACGCGGATGCCTAAGGAATGCTTCACCTGCTGCAGTTCGTAACGGCTGTTGAACTTTCTGATTTCCTGGTTGGCATGAGCTATCAGGAAACTGAGCGTATAGCATTGGGCTATCTTGCGCAGCGTCTTTCCGTCTGCTCCGATGGCATCTGTGATGGCTGTCCAGTCGTCCTTTTCCTGTGTCACGAGATTCAGAGCCTCAGCCTTGTCGCCCAACTGTTTGAGGGCTTCCTGATGGTTCTGCATCCTGGCGTTGGCAGCAATCAGTTCGTTGCGCTGGCTTCTCTCCTGATACTCCTGCTGAATGGCTAAGAGAGCATCCCGGTCCTTGGCAGGCTGATGTTCCAAGTGCTGCTGATGTGCCTTTTCTGCGCTCTGGTAAAGGGCGGTAGTTGAAGCCACGGCTTTCTCCTTTTCGTCTTTTTCCCGACGGATAGCGTTCCAGTCTTCGGTAGAGTGAAGCATCTCTTGGATGGTATTTCGGTTGATGAATCTTGGTTCGATACTTCTTTCTTCGATGCCTTCCTCTTCGAAGTCTTTTCTTTCGCTGCTCTTTTCTTCAAGCTGCTTGTTGTATTCCTCAATCCAAAGATCGAGTTCCTTTTCCTTCGCCTGTAGATTCTCTTTCATCGTCTTGTTCTGTGACAGCATGGTTTGGTGAGAACCTTTACTGTTGGCGAGTTCTGCCTGCAGTTTGTTGATGTTCTCGTTCTGGTTATCTGCTGCTTTCGTTGCCTCATCCTTTGCTGCAGTCAGTCTTTGTTCAGCCGCATCAGGCTCTTCGCCATTCAGAATCTGCTTGTATTGCTCCTGCCATTCCTCCATTTCCTTCCTGGCGCTATTCCATGTCTGAAGGGCTTTCTCGTAAGCCACCTCCTTACTCTTTTGCTGTGAAAGGAGGTTGATAGTAAGTGCTTTCTGCTCAGCTAGTTTTGTGGCGCAGGTTGAAGTGTTTTCCTGAGCTTTGTTCTGTATCGTTGAAGCTTTGCTTTCATACGCAGCTTCATCCTTTACAGCCTTATCCTTGAGTTGGGTCAGCCGTTCTATCTCTTTCTGAATCTGATTGAATAGGCTCAGCTGGCTGCTCGCATCTTTCGCCTTGTCTTCATAGATAGGCAAGAGCGATTTCAGTTCTGCCTCTGCCTTCGGAATCTTTGGATACTGGGCGATGAGCGCCTTCCAATCCTCTTCGTAACTGGCGATTTCTCCCGACAGTTTTTCCTGTTGTTTCTGGAGCGTCTGTACTTCGCCGTCGTTCTGTTTTCTCTCGCCGGAAAGGTTCTTCTCCTCTTTCTGCTGCTGTTTCAGCAGATCCTCCTTGACTTTCAGAAGTTGCGAGAGTTCTGTGGTGGCTTCCTCAAACTGTCTGTTGTCGGTATGATAAGGATGGGTTGTGCTGCCGCAGAGCGGACAAGGCTTGCCTTCGGTTAGGTTGGCACGATGAATCTCCCATTTCTCGCTCCCCATGAGGGTATAGGCATTTCTCAGCGTCAGGGTCTCTTGGCTCAGAGCCTCGATGGTCAACTTGCCCAGGGCTTCATCTATCTCCGCATTTCTCTTGCCCAAGACCAGGATGCGCTCCTCATTCTTCTGCTTTTCTGCTGTGGCAGCATCGAGATGAGCCACAACCTTGATGGCTTGCTGGACATCCTGCAGCTTCCGGTCGGCTACAGTCTTGCTGTTCTGCAGTTCCTCTATGTTTTGTCCGGCAGTCTTGTTCTTTTCCTTCTCCCAAGCCAGTTCTGCGGCTTGTGTTGTTTCGTGCAGAACCTGTTTCTGCTTGTCAATCTCTTCCTTGGTCGTTTTGAGGGCAAGGTTCGCTTTCTCCGTTTCAGCTTCCCATTTCTTGATGTTTCGGGCGTTTTCCTCCACGTCTTTCTGGGCAGTTAGATGCTCTTTCTTTGCCGACTCCAATGCCTCTTTCTTTTCTTTCAGATTCGGCATTGCCGCTTCCATTTTGGTTTTCAGCGCCCTTGCTTCAGCGATAACCGGCAGCGCCTTTTCCAGCTGTTCCTGTGCCTTGCTTACTGCTTCCTTCAGACTGGCGAGAGTTTTCTCGTTTTCGCTGATGGCAGACTCTTGACTTTTGATGTTTCCTTCCGCTTTCAGAATGTTTTCTTCCTGCTCGTGGATGCTTTGCGTCTGTCGCTCCACTTCCTGCAGTAGGTTAACAGCTGGCTGTACTTCATCGTGCAACTGAAGACGGAGAATCTGGGCTTGCATCTCTTTGATGGCATTTGCTGCTTGCTCCATATTCTCCTGACAAATAGCGATTTGCTTGATTTGCTTATCGTTTTCCTCAAACCATTGCAGGTCTTTCGAAATGGCTTGCAACTGGCTGTCGAGTTCCTTCTCAGCCTTTTCCAGACGGGCGATTTCCTCCTTCAGTTGGGCGAGTTCTTCATCGTTCAGCAGGTTCTGTTTAACGGCTTCCACCGATGCTGCCATCTGGTTGTAGGCATCCGTCGCCTGGTCTTTCGCCTTCTTGATTTCAGTAGCGATGTTCGTATAAGTTTCCTCGCATCCGATGAGTTTTTCCAGGAGTTCGTACCGCTCGTTTTCCTTTGCCGTCAGAAAGTTGGCAAACGAACCTTGGGCGATGAGTACGGTACGGAGAAACTGGTCGTAGTCGAGTCCGATGATGTTCGGCAGCTCGTTCCAGTCGGCAGTTTCTTCTGTCGTCTCTTCTCCGTTCCTTGTGATTTTATAGAGCACAGTCTTGGCGTTCTCGTAGCGCACTCTCTGGAATCTGACGTGCCATTCTGCGCGGTAGATACTTCCGTTGTTGGCAAGGAAGGTGAGTTTGCTGTAGCCCTCTTTCTTGCCACGGGTCAGGATGTTTCGGCTGTCGGTAGGAGCCAGACGGTTACTTTCGCTCGCATCAGCAGCTCCGAAAATCTCGATGCTCTGGTTCTTGTCGCCTTTCTTTCGAGGGTAGCGAGGGGCGCGGTTGTAGAGGGCAAGGCAGATGGCGTCGAGGAGGGTAGACTTGCCACTTCCCGTCGGACCTACGATGCTGAAGATGGTGCTCTCGCCTAAGGCGCCTTCTTCAAAGTTGATGACCTCGCCACCCTGTTTGTCAAGCGAGGCGAGATTGAGTATTTCGAGTTGTAGGAATTTCATAATGATGATGTCGTTAATAAATCGGATAACATTTTCTCCTGTCTTTCGTTCATCGGAGCGTTGTGTCTGATGGCGAAGGCTTCTTTCAGCGTGTCGAGCGGAGGACGGTTGATGATGTCTTCTATGCTGGTGATGTGCTGGGAGCCCTGGATGGTGGAGAGGTCCAGCTGCGGGATGATGCGCTGGATTTTGCAGAGCACGGCATCCTTTTCGTTGACGAGTTTCTCCAGTTCCTTGATGTCATCGCTGGTCAGTTTCTCCTGTTTCACCTTCAGCATCACGTAGTCGAAATGGTCGCTCAGTTCGCCGTCTGTTCTCTCTGAAAGTTCAGAATTGATGAGCTTCTGCCATTTCTTGAAGGTCAGTTCTTCCTCGTTTTCGGGCAGGATGCGGAGGGAATGCTGCGGCTTGTATTCCAGAAAATCTACTTTCCATTCCTTACTCTTGCCGGTTTCCTTTCCTTCATCATCCTCGTCACATCCGATAGTGATGAGGTCGATGCCGTGGGTGTAGTCTTTCTCGGCAAATGACATCGGGAGAATGCTTCCCGTGTATCTTGCCCAGTCGGTATTCCAGATATGTTGCCGCTTGTGGATATGTCCGCAGGTCATATAGTCGGGGTGGTCGTTCCATCCTTCCAGGTCCACTTCCTCCTGTCCGCCGATGATGATTTTCTCGCTCGCATCCTTTTTGGCGATATCCGAACCTTTGGCGTACATGTGAGCCATCATGATGCACTTCCTGCCTGGGTATTTCTTTCGAGCCTCAGCCGTCAGTTCTCTCAGAAAGTCGTTGACTCCCTGCGAGTAACTGGCATTCTGCACCACATCGCTCCTTAGGAAAGGTACGGCTAGGATGATGACTTCTTCTCCTTCCTCGTTGGTTACGGGGATGATGAGGTCATCGAAGGAATAGAGCCAATGTCCGCCGGTTTTATCATCGTCCTCGCTTTCTCCCTGCTGCCAGATTTTCCTTACATTTCCTCTTATTTCCACGTGGTATCGGGTGAGGAGCGGACGGGGAGCCTCCAGTCGGCTGGCGGAATCGTGGTTGCCGGCGGTAATGATGACCTGCATGTTAGGGCACAGTTGGGTAGCATCGGCAAGAAACTCGTAATAAACGGTCTGTGCCGCTGCCGATGGATTTCCGTTATCAAAGATGTCTCCTGCGATGAGGAGAGCATCGGGCTTTTGTTCAGCGATTTGTTCCAGGAGCCATTTCAGGAAATGCTTGTGTTCCGGCAGCCGGTCGTTGCCGTGAAACAGGTTGCCCAGATGCCAGTCGCTGGTTGCTAATATCTTCATACTCATAAGGATGTCTAATCTTAGTCTTTTTCTTTGTCTTTGGCTTGCAACCCTTTAGCCTTTGGTTTGCAATCTGACTACAAAGTTAACACAATTATTTGGGATACGCAAAGAAATAAGCTCAAAAAACGAAGAATTATGGCTGGAAAAGTGAAGATATTTAGGAAAAGTCTTGTTTTATATCTGATAAAGTTGTATCTTTGCATGGTAGAAATCTTTGTTCACCGACGTTGAATGTCCGTTCAACGTCGATGAACGGTGGTTCAGCGTCGCTGAATGTAGGTTCAACGTCGGTGAACGGAGATTTCTCCTAGGATTAAATACTTTTCTTCCTAGGTTTGTGACCTTTTCTTCTTAGGTATGATAATTAATACTATCGGATGGAAAGGCTGCTGCAATAAGGAGTGATAAAAATCTTAATAAGAAAGGAAACTGATATGGCTAAGTACAAGTTGCAAGAGTTGAATGATTTGCGTGATGAAGGCAAGCGCAGAGTTTATCCCAAGATAGTGACCAACCGTACACTATCCCGAAAAGAGTTCGTCAAGATGATGCAGAACTACCATCGCGGTATTTCGGAAAGTACCACGGAGGCTGTATTGACCGATGTGGTTGATATGCTGACAGATATGCTCTCCATGGGGTACAACGTGAATCTGGAAGGTTTCGGCACCTTCTCCCTCTCCCTCGCTTTCGAGGATGAGAAGCCTAGGGAAATTCTGAATCCAGATGATAAGATGACGTACCGCAAGGTGGGAGTGAAGGACATCAACTTCAAGGCGTCCCCTGAGTTTATCAAGGAGGTGAAGCGTGAAACCGATCGTGACCTGGAGCGAGATATGGGTGGCGTAAAGGTTATCCGTAAGCAGCTCTATTCCAAGGAAGAACGCATCGCCCGTGCCCTGGAGGTGATAGAGAAGAACGGAGTCCTCACCCTAGGCGATTATGCCTCCATCAACAACTTGAGCCGTACTGCCGCCTCAATGGAACTGAAGGAGCTGACAAATGACAAGACTTCGCCGATAGATTCACTAGGAAGAGGCAGCCACAAGGTTTGGGTAAAGAGAAAAGAGTAACATAGCGTAAAGGTAAAGGGCAAAAGCTTAGAATATAAGAACTGTCATTTATGATAGTTACCACAGATGACAGCTCTTTTTTATTTGAGATATTTATTTCCAAATAGGATTTTCTTCCCATGCTCTTGTGAAGCCAATCATAAAAATAGGAATGTTTGGGTATGAAGCAAAAAGTTCCTTTATATCCTTTTTGATAGTGTTGTTTGGACATATAGCATTACACAGATATAAAAGACAGGATATTACGCCAAACGCACGTTTACGCTGGTGCTCTGTTAAGTTTGAATGCATCCATTCATTCCTATGATGGCTTATATTTGTCGGTTTCTTAGAAAATATCTTATACCATATTCTTGAATGGTGGGCAATGATGTTTCGTAAGACAGAAATAGCTTCTAACCAACTTGAAAGTTCTCGGGCAGAATATAAACCAAATTCATTTGCTATTCTTGATTTTAATGGAGATTGATTCAATAGGTTTTTGTACATCTTAGATAGAGTTCCAAATGTAGCAGTTTCAAAAATCATCCACGCGTCAGGATTAGCTCCGGACAATGTATTTTTGTCCCAATCGGGATGGCCTAAAATATACTGTCGAACAAAAGGATCTGAGTTTCGAGCGAACTCATATTTCATATCCAGCACCAGGTTTGTGTGAAACTGCTGGTTTTCAAAAAGGGAATTATCCAAATACCATAATCCTGTATTTGTTGCCAACGAAAGAGTTGTTATGAATTTTGTACGTAATCCCACTTCCAGGATTTCAATTGCTCCAAAAAGAATATTGCGCAACTTTTTGTCAAACTCATATCGGTCTATGATTGTATTAAAACTTGTACCATTGACGAAATGCCCAGTATTAATATCCAACATATCCACCCAATAGTATTTTAGGCGAAAATAGCTAATCCTTGCTAGATATGAAATAGCAATTTGTTCATCATTGAATTCCATTCCCTTTTCTTTGAGTCTGGTCAATTGTTCTTGTATGGTTCTTGGTCTCTGATTCATATGTCTTATATATAAAAAATGACTCGCTTGCAGTTCTAATGGGATGCAAACGAGTTCTGTTGCTGCAAAGATACAAAGATTCTTTGATAAAACAAACTTTTTGAAAAGAAAAATCACAAAAAGTAGATTCTTTTTACATAATTGATGGATTTTATCAAAGATGGTACTTCGCTGATTGGATTGATAGGCTGCGGCAGTATCATGGTTTGGGTAAAGAGAGAAAAACGAATATTGCAAATATCTCTCAGAATATTTGTTAGTTTCAATTCTTTTTCGTATTTTTGCGGTGTAATTAAAATGGTAGTGTTATGCTAATAGATAGTCGATATTTTGCGCAAAAAGCAATAGATGCCGCAAATGAATTGTGGGATAAGGGCTTGATAGATGAAAATACTATTGAGCAATGGAAGCATGAGCATATGAGAACGCCTTATTCTGAATAAATGTATCAAACTTAATTGTTTAATCGTATTATGAATGCAACATTACAAAAGAAAAACTTACAATCAGAGTTAGATAAGGCTATTCTCGATGTAAAGGAGGGGAATGTCAAGAACTTCGATACATTGGAGGATATGATGAACTATCTGGAAGCTTAGACATGAGTATAAAATGCCTGGTTAAGAAGTAAATCATTGAACTTTTGCATGTGGTTCAAGCACGGACTGAAGGCCCAAAAGCTCCTAGCCCAGGGCAACACCCTGGGTGTTAAGGCGTTGTCCCCCTGCGCCCTGTAAGGGCAAAAGCCTTGAATATATGCAGCTTTATAACTAATTTTATTGGGATTTGCAAGAAACTTTCCGATTTTCTTGCAAATCCCAATTCTTTTTATTACTTTTGCATTTGTCTTGCTGTGGATGGCTGGCGATGAGTCGCTGGCTAGGTAAAAATCCATGGCTTGGCCTATTTTAATAAGAAAGACGTGTACTGACGTTTTCTTCTGTTCAATTGAAACCTGGAAAATTTCAAAATGAGAGACAGAGGAAGGCTGTAGTGGACGACTACTCATCGTGTATATACGCGAGGCATAGGTGTGCCCTTTCCAGTCGTATGGAGAGGGTGCGTCCTGTGCTATCAATATATGCAAGTTTGGCGTAGGTGTCTATTGCTTCAATCCTTGTTCTCATAGGTTTTTCCAGGACCTCAATTGGCAAGGATAAAGTAATTTGATTCCTACGCTTTTCTTTTTATTATAGCCATTACAAACACAAACAATCTTCTCTGCTTAAGGAATCGGTGGAGTATATTTTGTAGAGCTAGGAGACACCGATATGGCAAAGAAAATAGATTTGCAAGCTTTGCACCAGCAGATAAATGAACTTCAGATTGATAAAGATTTGAACAGGGGAAAGCTGCACTCTCTTTCGGAGAAATTCACTATATTTGAACATGAAGGAAATATAGATACTATACCAAGGATAGAGGTAGCCCTGATTATCATCGGGGGTGCATCCATATTTA
>JAJXBQ010000351.1:0-2123 GCA_021640525.1 Segatella copri | reverse complement strand
TTATTATATATAGGGCATTTTAGTACTCTATCTCATTATTCACCATCTTCTCTGTATCCCAAGGTGCAGGAGCACCGCCGAGATAACGATGGAACCAGTCGAGGTGCGCGTTGTAATAGAGCGGCATCGACTTCAGGTTGCTTGGCCAGTGACCATCATACTTCAAGACTATCAGTCGAGAAGGAATGTTTAGGGTCTGCAAAGCTGTAAAATATTGCAAACTCTGGGTATACGGTACACGATAGTCTAGCTCGCCCGTCATCACGAGGGTTGGTGTTGAGAAGTTCTTGATATATGAGGATGGTGACCACTTCTCGTAGAGATCGGAATTATAAGGCTGTCCCTCTAACTCAAAGTTAGGAAACCATACTTCCTCAGTACTGCCCCACATAGAGCGCAAGTCATATACGCCCATCATGGAAGCCAGACACTTGAATCGCTTGGTATGTCCCTGCAGCCAGTTCATCATGTAACCGCCATACGACCATCCCATCGCTCCCATCCTCGTGGAGTCAACATATTCCAGGGTTGCCAATTTATCGGTAACCTTCATTACATCCTCGAATACCTTTCCGCCCCAGTCACCGGAAATGGCACGGGTGAAAGCCTGACCATATCCCGTAGAACCGTGAGGATTAGGATAAGCCACCACGTAACCGGCAGCAGGATAAACCTGCCAGTCGCCACGGAAGGAATTCATCCATTGCATCTGTGGTCCGCCATGCACATTGATGATAAGCGGATATTTCTTGCTGGCATCAAAGTTGTGTGGCTTCACGATGAATACCTGTACCTTGTCGCCACCAGCACCCTCTACCCAGATACTCTCAGATGGACGGATATCCACCTCATCCTCCAACTGCTGGTTGAGGAAGGTTATCTGCTGTTCCTTGCCGCTGGCTACAGGAGTTCCATTCCACTTCTTCATCTGCTGGCGATAGAGAGCCGATGGCTTGCCTGTCGTGCTATAGGTATAATATACCATACCTTTATTGTCGAAATCAAACTCCGAGATGGCCTTGCCCGTCAATACCGGCGAGATGGTTTTTCTGGCTATATCGAGTTTGTAGAGCGGCTCAGCGCCCTGTACCTGACCGAGGAAGAAGATACTCTTGCTGTCGGGAGCCCATTTGTAATCATCTACCCAGTTGTCAAACTTCTCTGTCAGGACGGTAGACTTCTTTGCAGCCCGGTCGTAGATAGCAAGACGGAAGCGATCAGACTCATAACCAGGCACTTGCTGCAAGCGGTAAGCGATATACTTGCCGTCAGGCGAATAGGCTGGAGTACCATCCCAAGCCTTGTTCTCCTTCGTGATGCAGACCGGTTCTCCCCCATTCACAGATACCGTCCACAGGTCGGCATTGGTGCTAGCCTCCTGATGCTCATCATGATTGGATACGAAACAGATCTCCTTGCTGTCAGGAGAGAATTGATAGGTGATTCCACCCCCAACCACGAATATCAGCGAATAATTGCCCGGAGTCAGATCCTTGTAAGTCTTCGTCTGTGTGTCGAAAAGGATAAGGTGATTGCATCTGCCATCATTATAGCTCGTCCAATGACGGTAAAGCAACTTGTCAGCGATATGCGCCTGTACAGGTCCCTGCTCCTTTTTCTCCATCCGGGCCTTGTTAGCCTTGGCATCAGCTCCCAGGTCGGGATATACTTCTGCGGTAAAGGCAATGTATCGCTCATCCGGAGAGATGACAGGACTACCGATACCCAACTCATAATCAGTTACCTGTTCCGTCTCGCAGGTAGTCAGATCCATGCGAAAGATTTGAGCCGTCCCTTTCTCATAATTAGTAAAGAAGATACTCTTTCCATCCTTGCTCCACACGGCAGAACTGCTCTTTCCATCCTCGGTAAGAACCTTGGCGTGAGAGCCATCCGCATTCATGATGTAGATGTCGGAGCCAGACTTCTGGTTCTTCAGGTCAGAAGAACTGGCGGTATAGCAAACCGTCTTTCCATCAGGCGAAAGGCTCACCGAAGATACACCCTTCACCCTGTACAAATCCTCGATGGTAAACGCCCTTTTCTGAGCGTTTGCCGAAAGCAGCGCCATCACGAGTGCTGCCGAAAACATCAATCTCTTGTTCATATAACCTATAATATTT
>JAJXBQ010000086.1:0-12847 GCA_021640525.1 Segatella copri | reverse complement strand
AGAGCGTTGACCCTAGCAAGCGGTCTGCTTCTGACGGTGAGTTCCTTTGCGCAGACAAATGCGATTAAGGGACACGTGAAGGATGCTTCCGGTGAGCCTGTCATGGGTGCTACCATTACAGTGAACGGTAAGGCAGTAGGTATTACCGACATGGATGGTAACTTCTCTGTTGACGCAGCTCCAGGTGCCAATCTTACTTTCACCTATCTGGGAATGACTCCACAGACAGTGAAAGCAGCTAACAACATGAACATTACCTTAGAAGATGACTCTAAGTCGTTGAACGAGGTCGTAGTCATCGGTTATGGTGTAGCTAAGAAGAACGACTTGACCGGATCTGTTACTGCTATCAAACCTGATGACATGAACCATGGTCTCCAGACTAATGCACAAGACATGATTTCCGGCAAAATTGCCGGTGTTAGTGTCATCTCTAACGATGGTGCTCCAGGTTCAGGTGCACAGATTCGTATCCGTGGTGGTTCGTCATTGAACGCTTCCAATGACCCATTAATCGTTATTGATGGACTTGCTATGGACAATTATGGAGTTCAGGGTCTCTCTAACCCACTCTCTATGGTAAATCCTAACGATATCGAAAGTTTCACTGTATTAAAGGATGCTTCAGCAACAGCCATCTATGGTTCCCGAGCTTCTAATGGTGTCATCATCATTACTACAAAGAAAGGTCGTTCAGGCCAGGCTCCTAAGGTTAGCTATAGCGGAAACATGTCAATTTCTACCAAGAAAAAGACCTTCGACGTAATGAGCGGTCCAGAGTATAGAGAGTTTATCAAGAATCTTTATGGTGAAAAGAGTGCAGCTTATAAGGCACTCGGCTATTACACCTATGATAAAGAAACTATTTCTCCTATCATTAAGGACGGTAAGATTACTGGTTACAAGAGCGAATTCAACCAAGTAGGCGAACAGCAATTTGCTGATACCAACTGGCAGGACGAGATTTATCGTACAGCCATTTCTCACGACCACAACATTACTATCCAGGGTGGTTTAAAGAATATGCCTTACCGCGCTTCGCTCGGCTATACAAACAATGAAGGTATCATTAAGACTTCAAAGTTTGAACGTTACACAGCCAGCATGAGTTTGAATCCTTCATTCTTGCAGGACCACTTGAAGTTCAACATTAATGGTAAGGGTATGATTGCCAAGAGCCGTTATGCAGATGGTGGTGCCATCGGTGCAGCCCGCTACATGGACCCTACCAAGCCAGTTAGTGTAAACAATGGTGTCTATGAGAAGTACTTCGGAGGTTATACACAGTGGTATTCCAGCAGTTCTACATACATGGATCCAAACTGGGGTATCTCTTACAACCGCAACGCTACACAAAACCCAGTGGCAATGCTCGAAATGAAGAACGATCGTGCAACATCAAAGACATTCGTTGGTAACATCGAGGCAGACTATAAGATTCATGGTTTCGAAGACTTGCACATTCACATGAATGCTGGTGCAGACTATTCTACTGGTAAGCAGAATACAGATATCAGTCCTTATTCATACTCAAACAGCTATTTCGGTTACAATGGTTGGAGCAAGATGGATACATACAACCTCTCATTCAATGCTTATGCACAGTACTTGAAGGACATCAACAAGGCAAACCACATTGATGTGATGGCAGGTTATGAATACCAGAAGTTCCACAAAAAGACCGATTGGGATGGCTATGGAATGTATCCTGCAACTTGCGGAATGACCCAAGACATTACCAACCCGGATAAGACAACAACAACCATTCCATTGGCGGGCACTAAGTATAATGCGCCAACATCAGGTACGCTCTATAAGACAGAGAACTATCTCGTGTCATTCTTTGGCCGTTTAAACTACTCTCTCTTAGACCGTTACCTCTTCACATTCACGCTTCGTGATGATGGTTCTTCACGTTTTGCCAAGGGCAATCGTTGGGGTTTGTTCCCATCTGCTGCTTTGGCATGGAAGATGAAGGAAGAATCTTTCCTGAAAGATGTCAAGTGGGTTGAAGACGTGAAACTTCGTCTCGGCTGGGGTAAGACTGGTCAGCAGGAAGGTATCGGTGACTATACATACATGCCTACATTTACACCGAACCAAGACCACGCATACTATGGTGCTATCAAGGATGCTAATGGCAATGGTGTAACTTATCGTCCAGATGCATTCAATACCGACTTGACTTGGGAGAAGACCACTACTTGGAACGCAGGTCTTGATTTCTCATTCTTCCGTGACCGTTGGATTCTGAACTTGGACTGGTACTACCGCAAGACAACAGATTTGATTAACTCTGTATATGTATCAGCAGGTTCTAACTTCCGCAACAAGGTTACAAGCAACATCGGTTCTTTGCATAATACAGGTTTTGAGTTGGCGACAATCGTTCGTCCTATCCAGACAAAAGACTTGAGATGGGAAATCAACTACAACCTGACTTACAACAAGAACAAGATTGATGAGTTGGTAGGCGGTAATTCAGCAGGTTATCTGGTAGAAACAGGTGGTGTCTCAGCCGGTACAGGAAGTACTATCCAGGCACATGCCGTTGGTCACTCTGCAAGCGCATTCTATGTATATCAGCAGGCTTACGACAAGAACGGAAATCCTCTCCAGAATACATACGTAGACCGCAATGGTAATGGCTACATCGATAGTGGCGACCGCTACTTCTACTATAAACCAGCACCAGACGTAACAATGGGCTTCGGTTCAAAGTTGATGTACAAGAACTGGGACTTCAGTTTCTCTATGCGTGCAAGTCTTGGCAACTATGTATACAATGACAACTTCGCAGGTTCTTGCAACGTAGGTACAGGTTCTGTTTACGCATTGGGTTATTTAGGTAACCGCCCAAAAGATGCAGTAAAACTTGGATTCTCCAACCCACTCACACAGCAGTTCTTCACCGACTACTTCGTAGAGAATGCTTCATTCCTGAAGATGGACAACATCACATTGGGTTACTCATTTGATGGTCTCTTCGGCGGAAGCAAATACAAGGGAATCAGTGGCCGTATCTATGCTACCGTTCAAAACGTATTCACTATTACAAACTATAGTGGCATCGATCCTGAGGTAGCAAGCGGTATCGACAACTCAATTTACCCACGTCCATTCACAACTGTTATTGGACTCAACTTGAACTTCTAATTACTTAAGTATTACAATTATGAGACTAATGAAAATTAAAAATATATTGCCTGTTGCAGCTATGGCTGTAGCATCATTAGGATTCTCGTCATGTGTAGGTGATTTGGATGCAGACAACATCAACCCACAGCAGGTTCCAACCGCCAACTATGACGCTCTCCTAAACAAGGTATATGCTAACATGGTACTGACAGGTCAGAAAGGACCTGATGGAAGTGGCGATATTGACGATATCGATGAAGGTACTTCTAGTTTGATTCGTCAGTTGTGGAATGCCAACGAACTTCCTACTGATGAAGCAGAGTGTATTTGGGGTGATGCAGGTATTCCTGAATTCAACCACGCTTCATGGGGTGATTCACACCCAATGATGAAGGCGCTTTACTATCGTCTTTACATGGGTATCACATATGCAAACAACTATTTGGAGTCAACAGCCAACTCTACAGATCCCGAAATCAGTACCAAGCGTGCAGAAGCCCGCTTCTTGAGAGCTCTTCACTACTCTTATCTGATGGATCTCTTTGGTAATGTTCCATTGGTACTTAACGTATCTAAAGAATCAGCGCCTCAGGTAAGCCGCAAACATCTCTTCGACTTTATAAATGGTGAACTTCGTGAAGTTTGTGGCGAAACCGCTGGTGCCCAAGAGGTTTTAAGCGATGCAAAGGTAGTAAATGGCAAACAAGATGGTTATGGCCGTGCGAACAAGGCAGCAGCATGGTTGCTCTTGGCCCGCGACTATATCAATGCTAAGGTATATTCTGGTACAGAACATAACGACTCTGCCAAGTATTTCGCACAGAAAGTTATTGACACTCCATATAACTTGTGCAAGACACCTACTGGCAGTTACTCAGGTTTCCAGAAACTCTTTATGGCAGATAATGATGTGAATGGTGCAGAAAACGAGATCATTCTTCCTGCAATCCACGATGGTTGGGATACTCAGACATGGGGTGGTTGCTTGTTCCTGATTGCTTCTACTACTGATGCCGACATCATAAAGAATTATCCTACGGGAACTTCAGAACAGTGGGGTGGTAATCACGCCCGTAAGCAGTTTGTACAAAAGTTCTTCCCTAGCAGTCAACCTATGGAAGGCACCCCTACAGAGGTTGCAGCTCAAGCTGGCGACAATCGTGCTTTGTTCTATACCAAGGGCTTCAAGATGAGTATTACAAAGGAAACAGACTTCAAGTCAGGTTATGCTTATGTCAAGTTCCTCAATACTTATGCTGGTTCTGGTTCTCCAAAGCATAATCAGTTTGTTGATACCGATTTTCCTATAATGCGTTATGCAGAGGCACTTTTGACTTATGCAGAAGCTGATGCCCGCATGAACAATGGTTCTTGCACAAGCGATGGTCTTGCAAAAATCAAGGAGATTCGCGAAAGAGCAGGTATAGATGTTTCTAACTTGACCTCATTCACTCTTGATGACATCTGCGATGAGTGGTCTCGTGAGTTTGCTTACGAAGGCCGCCGCCGTATGGACTTGATTCGTTTCGACAAGTTCGGTGGTCAGAGCAAGTACAAGTGGGAATGGATGGGTGGAACTCAGGATGGAACTCCATTCGACAAGCACTTCAACATCTATGCAATTCCTATCAGTGATATCAATAGTAACACAACAGGTTTGAAACAGAACCCTGATTATTAATTATCAATCATTTAATAAGGTTACAATATGAAAAAGATTAATATAATGGCTGCAGCGTTGGTGGGTCTCTTGGCTTTCGCTTCTTGCGATGCCGATAGAGATGACAACCCTATCATGTCAGTTCCAGAGTCATTCAATCTCCTCAAGCCTGAGATGGGTGACAATATCATCGACCTGAAGAGCAGCGAATACGTTCAGTTCAAGGCAGAAAAGGCTGCTGACTACGGTTTCCCAACAGAAACTTCCTATTGGATACAGATTGCAGGAGAAGATAATGCTGACTTTAAAAACAAAAAGCGCATCTTCTCTACTTCAACCAAAGGAAACTCTATCACTTATAACGCACCAGCCAACGAGTTTGACCTCTGCGTTATGAAAGTGAAGGGATGGGAAGAAGAATCTCAAGTAGAAACAGACAAGCCTATCACATTGAATGTACGTATGGTTAGTTGCCCAAAGAACTTGAACGACTCTGCAAACTACGTTTATACTAACGTACAGCAGGTAAAAATTTACCCATACTTCATCAAAGAGAGTTTGCCACAATTCTGGTATCTTACTGGTGGTGTTATTGCCAATGGTAGTTGGGACAATGATCCTAGCAAGATAGGTATTGGCATGATGCCTATGTACGTGAAAGAAGGTGAATCTTACGACAAGTTTACCGGTGATGGTATTGTTCAGTATACAGGTTACCTCAATGCCGGTGAATTCAAGATTATTGCCCCTAAGGGTTTGAGCAACTGGAACTACGGTTTAGGTGGTGGAAACATCACAAAGGATGGTGGTGAAGACTTCAAATACCGTGATGGTGGCGATGACCCAGGCAACTTGGTTGTAGCAGATCCAGGTTATTATGTACTCGAGGTAAATACTAAAGAGAATAAATTGAAGGTTTCACCTTACAACGCAGACTATAAGTATTACAAGGGAGAAGTTGTAGACTACACCACTATGAAGATTGGTGATACAGAGATGTCACCAATTACAACAATTGATGGTATTCCAAATCATGACTGGTATGCAGAAATCACTTTGTCAGCTAAGACAGAGATGTCCTTCACTTCCGGTGAGGCAACATGGGGCAGTTCTATCTTCCCATGTGCTATTGGCAACAAGGATGATGGCGTATCAATTCCATGTGATAAGGGTACCTACAAGGTATACTTCAACGACATCTCAGGTGCATACTCTTTTGTTGAGCAAAAATAATTAATCAAACTCAGGGAGAGGAGTTTGTTCTCCTCTCCCCCTAAATAAAGAAACAATTATGAAAATCAAATCATATTTATTAGCAGGCTTAGCAACATTTGCCCTTGCTTCTTGTGATGACAGTTTCAACGATTGGTCAGAGCAGCCAGGAAACCCACAAGGCGAAGCTGTAGCTTTTGGCAATGGTAGCGTTGCAGCTGTAGATGTTATTGATTTCGCACAGATTACAGAAAGTACAGACTCTGTACAGATTTGTAACATCACAAAGGCGCCTACATCTTCTAATGCTGCATATACGCCAAAATATACTTTGCGAATCAACTATAAGAAGAACAACGAGCAGAAAACGGAAGTACTTAAGATGGGGTCTACCGGTAAGGTCAAATACGCAGATTTCAAGAAATTCGTAGAGAACACTTATGGTAAGAAACCAGTTGTCAATGACATCCAAGCAAAAGTTAGAGCCACTCTTTCCATGAATGGCAATACCAATGCAAGTTTCCTTGACTCAGAAAACTTTATCATAAAGGCAAAGCCAGATGCCCCAGAAATTGCGTCAACTTATTATGTAATTGGTGGAACATTAGACTGGGCTGAATCAGCAAAAACTAAGGAGCAGAAATTTATCCGCACCCACGCAGATGTTTACGATGATCCAGTTTTCACAGCAGTCATACCTGCCAATGCCGGTGGTGATACATGGTTTGGAATTGGTAGTGGAGAAACATGTGACGAAATTGCCAATAAGAATGAATGGAAACATGTTTTAGGAACAACCAAGGGTAATGGCTCTAATGGTGTCGGCGTAGAAGAAACCCTTGACACTCGTGAACATATCGGAAATGAAGGTTCTTTTAAAGTTTCAACCGACAAGAAATATATCAAGATTGAAATCAACATGATGTACTCATCATACAAGATTACTCCTGTTGACTACCCTGACTATATTTCTGCAGTATCTGGTAATAGCGAACTGATGTTGAGAACATCTGATGGTAACAATTATTGCGGTGGTGCTTATATTAATGGAGCACTGAAGATCAACGGAGAAGAGATTGCCGTTTCTGAACCAGCCGGTTACTATTGGATAGATTACAATACAGAGAATAAGACTGCTAAACTGACAGCCATCACAACTATTGGTGTTATAGGTGATGCCACACCTGGAAAATGGGACAATGATACTGACATGACATACAACGCAGATGAAGGCTGTTGGGAAATCAAAGATATCAAATTGAACGATGGAAATATCAAGTTCCGTGCAAACGATAAATGGAATATCAATTGGGGTACCAATTCCGCCAATTCTCTCTTCTCTTTGGATATGAGTCCAAACAGTGGTAACTTTAACGTTGAAGCAGGAACATACGACATTAAACTCTATGCTCTCTGTTCTGGTCAGGCATATGCAATAATGACTAAGAAGTAAGCATTTGCTTCATCAAATAAACTAAATATCAATAGGCGGCTCTCAATTCCGGGAACCGCCTATTTTTTCTTTCTCCCCATCCTTTTCGAGTATTTTCCCCTAAAACCTTGAAAGTTACGAGGAAAAGTCGCATCTTTGCATAAGAAAAGCTGCACTCGGCAAATTGAAAGCAAGCTTTCTTTGCGCTCGTTTGCATTTTCTTTGCCAACGAATAGCTTAAAAAAATTTTAGTTTATGTAAAACTTGGGTTAAAGATAATGAATCTGTGTGAATCTGTGAAATCTGTGAGAGTTTTTTATGTCCCACGGATTTCACAGATTTACACAGATTTTTTATGCCCTGGGCTAGCAGCTTCAGCCTTTACCTTTCCGCAGTAGTGCAGTGTGAAGTATTTTTGCTTATTCCGTTGTCTGTACATCAGAGGCGGCTTTAGAAGATAATTATTATTAAAAAACTAGAAAACATTTGGCGGTCTCGTTTTTTATTGCGTAATTTGCGTTGCGTAAAAAGCGCAATGAACGTTTGTATAATGAATGATAACAAGATATGGCAAGATTGAACAATCCTTTTGTGGTATATGGCTATAAGGGCGCAGAGTATTTCTGCGACCGCCAGAAAGAGACGGAGAAAATGATTTCTTCGCTGCATAATGAACGTAACATCACGTTGGTTGCCCCACGCCGTATGGGTAAGACGGGATTAATTCATCATGTATTCCATCAGATGGAGGAGCAATACGCGGAAGTGAAGTGTTTCTATCTCGACATCTTTGCCACCAAGAATCTGGAGCAGATGGTGCAACTGATGGCTTCTGAAATCATCGGAAAGCTGGATACTGTTTCCCAATCAGCCCTTCGGAAGGTACAGGGATTCTTCAGCAGCTGGCGCCCTACTCTGACGATAGATGAATTGACAGGCATTCCTTCTTTTTCTTTAGACTTGAAACCGAGTGAAGGGAAGGAGAGTTTGAAGCGAATCTTTGAGTATTTGAAGCAATCGGGAAAGCGATGCTACATTGCCATTGATGAGTTTCAGCAGATATTAAGTTATCCGGAGGATGGGGTTGAGGCGATGATCCGTTCTTATATCCAGTTTTTGCCGAATGTATATTTCGTGTTTTCGAGCAGTCAGCAGCACATGATGCAGGAGATGTTTCTGTCGGCAAATCGTCCTTTCTTCCAGAGTTCGCTGGTGTTGTCTTTGCCTTGCATCGGGGAGCAGGTGTATCGGGAGTTTGCCAATCGCTTGTTGGCATCTCAGCACAGGTCGATAGATGAATCTACCTTTTCTTATATTTATCAGCAGTCTGATTGTGTAACCTGGTATGTGCAGTCGATATTGCATGGCATCTACGAGCATGCTTCTTCCGAGATAACGAAGTCTCTGGTAGATGAGGTGATTCTGGAGCTGATTGAGGAGCAGGCGATGACTTATCAGAACTATTGTGCCTGGCTAACCGAGAACCAGCAGATGCTTTTGGGGGCGATAGCTCGTGAGCATTTGGTATCTTCGCCGTTGAGCCAGCAGTTTATCAGTACCCACCATCTTCCAGCCACGAGCAGCGTAAAGACGGCGTTGAAGGCATTGGTGGATAAGCAGTTGGTAAGCAAGACTCCGACTGGCTATCTGGTTAGCGACCGCTTCTTTGCGAAATGGCTGGTGAGAGGAGGAATCATAGCCAACTGAGGAAATGAAAATTACGTCCCGATGCTTGGCTATGGTGAGATGGATGATAACAATGCTGCAACTTATATGATGCAAGGAATCAATTATAACGATGCAAGGAAGCCTTTCTTACGATTGCGTGACATTTGTCATGCGTTTATACGACACTTGTCGTACGGTCGGATGACAAATGTCGTATAATCACATGACATATATCAAAGTATAAATAAACCTAATATTTTACACCAAAAGATACAAGTTATCACATTATTATATATATATGCATCATCTTTCATAGAAGACAAAGAACGCGAATTGAACAAGCAAGTGCAAAAATCCATCCCATAGTCTGTTAAAGAATATGATCATAAAAATCTTGAAAACGTGCAGAAGGCTTAATACGATTTGCATAACGTAAAGGCATACAAAAATGGCGGCTCCCGGAAACGAGAGCCGCCTAGTAATCTCTTCTTATTCCTTCATTTTCTGAATTTCCTCCAGCGGAAGCTCTGTGGCTGTTGCCACTTGCGCTTCAGAAAGGCCCATTGACAGAAGGCGGCGAGCTGTGGCTAGCTTTTCTTTTTCCATACCTATTTCCATCCCTTTCTTTTCATCAAACTTTCTGGTGGCATATATATCACGCATATTCTTGATGTCCTCGTCATACAGCTCTAGTTCCTCTCGGGAGAGCTTGCGGAGGTCGCCTATTTCTGCCAACTTGCGGAAGACTGGATACTTCTCGCTGAATGGCATCTGTTCAAACATGTTCATATTCTTCACTATATAAATCCAACAATCAAATATATCCATACACTCTGCCTCCGTGTGCTTGTCGAACAATGGCTGTTAGATTAATTATAATACAATGTTTGTATATGAATTTACATTATAGTCAAAACAAATCGCTATGGGTTCCATTGTTGAGAAACAGCAAAGTTAATTTTTCGTCGTTTTGTTCCCACAGCATCAACCAATCTGGGGTTATGTGACATTCCCATATACCTTCTAGGTTTCCATGAAGTTTATGCGATTTATATGATGGCGGTAGTTTACCCTCATTAGCTAATTTCTCTACAGCTTTTTCTATGAGAGTAGGGTCTAGCCCACGTTTCACTCCTTTTCGCAAAGACTTTTTAAATCTGTTTGTAAAGTCAATAGAGTATTTCATTCTAAGCACTGTTTGATTAAGTCGTGAGCATCTTTTGCATGATATACTCTGCCTGCTTTAACATCTTCTAGGGCTTCTTCAATACCACTTTTCTTTTCGGTTTGAATAACCCAGCCAAACTTCTTTGCCAGTTCCTTTAATAAGTTGAAGTCAACTTGCGGAACAGTTATAGTTGTTGTTATATTATTTATAGCTACATTCATATTGCTTTACTTTAATGTTATTTCTAATTTGCCGCAAAGATACGACTTTTCCTCGTAACTTCCAAGGTTTTAGGGAAAAAATACTTGAAAAGGGGGAGGAGAAGATAAGTTTACTGATGTAATTGCGCAACCAGCGGTTGCGCAATTATAGAATGTTTGAGTTATTGAACCGATCAAAATCTTTGATCAGTTCGTCCTTATTTATCGGTTGCTTGTTGTAGTTTATATACTCATATAAGAAGCTGATTTCAACTAAAAGTTCCTTTGTGAATTATTAAACAGAAATTTCGCAAGTTGGCTCCACACGCCCCGAAGGGGCAGAAGCTCCTGGCCCAGGGCGATGCCCTGGGCTAGGAGCTTTTGGGCCTTCAGCCCGTACTTAAACCACATGCGAAAGTTCTGTATATGATTTTTATTGTTTTGTAATTCGGCGGTTGCAACCGCCGAATTATAGTTAAGCATATCATATGCCTAATAAAAACGTCTCATATCCTACATTTGAGTTCCTGAAAGTTCAGCCAGTTTCAGGCTTGTTCCTTCATTTTCTGGATTTCCTCCAATGGGAGTTCGGTGGCTGTTGATACCTGCTCATCAGAGAGGCCCATTGACAGGAGACGGCGAGCTGTAGCTAGCTTTTCTTTTTCCATACCTTTCTTTTCATCAAACTTTCTGGTGGCATATATATCACGCATATTCTTGATGTCCTCGTCATACAGCTCTAGTTCCTCTCGGGAGAGCTTGCGGAGGTCGCCTATTTCTGCCAACTTGCGGAAGACTGGATACTTCTCGCTGAATGGCATCTGTTCAAACATGTTCATATTCTTCACTATATAAATCCAACAATCAAATATATCCATACACTCTGCCTCCGTGTGCTTGTCGAACAATGGCAACTGGAGGTACACAATACGCATCCTGTCGGACACCCGCTGGCGTGTCTGCAAGTCGGTAAGCACTAAATCGGTGCGAAACTCCTTTAATATCGGACTTTGCGATACAAAGTCCATGAAACATACCGTATAGACTGGAGCCAAGTGGTAGTCCCAGATTCCACGGATGCCTTGCTGCACAATGGCACGTGCCGTGTAATACAATGCCCTGTCGGCAAAGTATTCCTGCTCTTTCTTCTGCATCTCTACGATGACATGCTTGCCTTCGTTTGTGATGCAATAGACATCGAAGACCACACCGCGGTCATCGGGGCGCAAGCCAAGTTTTTCGGTCTTGGCAAACGTCACGTCCTTGATTACCAACTCGTCTTCAAACAGTCCGTTGAGGAATGTGATCAGACATTCTTTCGTGTCTTCGCTTCCAAATATCCTCTTGAAAGCCCAGTCAACACGTGGGTCTATAAATCTTGCCATCTGCTTACGCTTTATAAGGTCGTGGACGCAATATTGCTATTCGTTGGCAAAGATACGACTTTTCCTCGTAACTTCCAAGGTTTTAGGGAAAAAATACTAGAAAAGGGGGAGGAGAAAAAGAAAATAGGCGACTCCCGGAATTGAGAGCCGCCCATTGAATGTTATTACATTATATTTCAATTGCGCAATCATTGATTGCGTAATTGGGATGTTTCCAACTTGAGCCATGGTCAACTCCTTGTTTCATATAGAAGATTGTTTGTTCCAATCTGCAAAGAAAATGCAAAATCATCATTCATCGTCCTTTGCAGGTTCAAATAAGTCCTTATATCCAAAGAAGATGTTTCCATCTGCGGTTTTTGCGGAAATGACAATTCCTACGAAAGGATTGTTCTCAACTTCAATCACTTCGCCCTGTGTCCAGTCTTTGGCATGTGTCAAGTCTGGAGATATTAATACTTTGTCGCCAGTTCTCATATTCACAAAAATATAAATGTTGTACTTATTCGGTGCAAAGAAAATGCAAACGAGCGCAAAGAAAGCTTGCTTTCAATTTGCCGAGTGCAGCTTTTCTTATGCAAAGATACGACTTTTCCTCGTAACTTCCAAGGTTTTAGGGAAAAAATACTTGAAAAGGATGAGGAGAAAGAAAAAAATAGGCGGCTCCCGGAATTGAGAGTCGCCTATTGAATATTGTTGTTTCGATGATGAAACGAAGGATTATTTATTCTTTGATTTCCCAATGGCCTCCAAATGTAGAAGAACCAACACGCTCTATTCTTTTTTGAGCCTTTAGCTTTTCTATGTGTTTTTGTATTGCACTTGCCTTGATACCTATTTTGTCCACGAGTTCTTGTCTTGTTATATACGGATTGTCTTTTATTAATTCAAAAACTTTTTCAATGGTTTTTGGTAATCCAGTTTGACCACCAGTTTGACCACCAGTTTGACCACCAGTTTGACCACCAGTTTGACCACCAGTTT
>JAJXBQ010000085.1:4978-12906 GCA_021640525.1 Segatella copri | reverse complement strand
TTTTGTAATTTTGCACCTTGAAACAGAACTTTTGAGAAGAAATCAGGAAGAAAATGGATTTTAAGATTACATCAAAATATAAGCCAACTGGCGACCAGCCACAAGCCATCAGGCAACTCACAGAGGGGGTGCTTGAAGGAGACCCTGCACAGGTGTTGTTGGGTGTAACCGGCTCGGGTAAAACCTTTACGGTGGCAAACGTGATTGCCAACGTGGGGAAGCCTACGCTCATCTTGAGCCACAACAAGACTCTTGCCGCCCAACTGTATCAGGAGATGAAGGGTTTCTTCCCTGAGAACGCTGTAGAATATTATGTTTCATACTACGACTATTATCAGCCGGAAGCTTATCTGCCAACGACTGATACATATATAGAAAAAGACCTCGCCATCAATGATGAAATAGACAAGTTGCGACTCGGTGCTGTTTCTGCCCTTCTCTCGGGCAGAAAGGATGTCATCGTTGTCTCATCCGTATCGTGCATCTATGGTATGGGCGGACCTGTGGCGATGCAGGAGAACATCATCAAGATTCATCGCGGGCAACGACTCGACAGAAATGAATTTCTGAGAAAACTCGTTGATGCACTTTACGTTAGAAATGACATAGAACTGCAACGTGGCAACTTTAGAGTGAAAGGCGAAACGGTTGACATCTTTATGGCTTACAGCGATCATGTTTTGCGCGTAACATGGTGGGACGATGAGATTGACAGTATCGAAGAAGTGGATTCGCTCACTTATCACCGCCTTGCCTCGTTCGAAGATTACGAGATTTATCCAGCCAACCTTTTCGTAACAACAAAAGAACAGCAGGAAAGTGCCATTCGCAGAATTCAGGACGACCTGGTTAAACAGGTAGAATTCTTCAAGAGTATTGGAGATGGAATCAAGGCACAGCGCATCAAGGAACGTGTAGAATATGATATGGAAATGATTAAGGAATTGGGCCACTGTTCGGGCATCGAGAACTATTCCCGCTATTTTGATGGCAGACACGAAGGCGAACGCCCGTATTGCCTGCTCGATTTCTTCCCTAAAGATTTCCTGCTTGTGGTTGACGAGAGCCATGTGAGCATCCCGCAGATTGGAGCCATGTATGGAGGCGACCGGGCACGAAAGAAGAACCTGGTAGAATATGGTTTCCGTTTGCCTGCAGCCTTCGATAACCGTCCGCTGAAGTTCGAGGAATTTCATGATCTCATTCCGCAGGCCATCTACGTAAGTGCAACTCCAGCAGACTATGAATTGAGAGAAGCCGAAGGCGTGGTTGTAGAACAGCTGATTCGTCCTACAGGACTCCTGGACCCGGAAATCGAAGTCCGTCCAAGTGAGAATCAGATAGATGATCTTCTGGATGAAATATTAACAAGAACACACCGCAACGAGCGAGTTCTGATTACGACTCTTACAAAGCGCATGGCAGAAGAACTCACCGAGTTCCTGCTCAACCACAACGTAAAGGCTGCCTATATCCACAGTGATGTGGCAACCTTAGACCGAGTAAAGATCATGAACGATCTCCGTGCAGGAGTATACGATGTACTGGTGGGTGTCAACCTGTTACGAGAAGGACTCGACTTGCCGGAAGTTTCGCTCGTAGCTATTCTCGATGCAGACAAGGAAGGCTTCCTTCGCAGTCACCGTTCTCTGACCCAGACAGCTGGCCGTGCTGCCCGAAATGTGAACGGCAAGGTAATCATGTATGCAGACAACATCACAGACAGCATGCAGAAAACGATAGATGAGACCGCCCGCCGCCGAAGCATCCAGTTGAAATACAATGCCGACCATGGCATTACTCCAAAACAGATTGTGAAAGCAATAACCTCAGCTCTGCCTACTAGCAAGGAAGAAGGAGCAAAGATTGTTCCGATGGGAGCCGAGGGTTCCAAGCCTCGCGTTTACGTGGAACCGGAAAGTGCAGCCTTCGTTGCCGACCCTATTGTTCGCAGTATGAGCAAGGAAGAATTGGAGAAGAGCATTGCCAATACTACGGCATTGATGAAGCAAGCTGCCAAAGACCTCGACTTCATGCAAGCTGCCCAATATCGCGATGAAATCATCCGATTGCAGAAGGAATTGGAAGAAAAGGGATAAATTCAAAAGAAATAACCATCAAAAAGAGGGTGTATCATAAATTAATGATTCACCCTCTTTTTGTTGGAATATTACTGATATGTTATCCAAGCTTATAACACACCCTCTTTTTATTTACCCAGCAGTTATTCATCTGTCAGTTATCTGCTATTCAAACGACAGCTTTTTCAGACGGGAACGTAACTGCTCCGCCTCGCTCTTTCTGATAGAAAGTTTGATGCTGCAAGTATTATCGAAAGTCTGATCCAGGATACGCGGATTCATATCTTTGACTATCCTCATCACATCATTCATCATCGGATAAGTAAAATCATAGGTTACTATTTCCTCTATCTGTTGCGTAACCTCCTCGCAATGAGCCAAAGCATCAATAGCAGCTTCACGATAGGCAACAATGAGTCCGCTGGTTCCCAATTTCACTCCTCCGAAATATCGGATGACGACAATTAAAATATCCGTCAATTCTGATTTCGTGATTTGGCCGAGGATTGGTTTTCCTGCCGTAGAAGAAGGTTCGCCATCATCATTGGCACGGAACTCTGTCCGTTCAGGACCTAGCATATATGCATAACAACAATGTCGGGCATCGTAATATTTCTTACGGTACCCGGCAACAATTTCCTTCACCTCGTCAACAGTTGTAACATGGTGAGCAAAGGCGAGAAACTTACTCCTTTTCTCGGTGTAATATCCCTCGCCTATCGTATCTGATATAGTCTTAAATTCGTCTATCATTAATCCAACTTGTGAATAATCAAACCGCTACGCAACTTAGGTTCAAACCAAGTTGCCTTAGGTGGCATAATCTTACCACTGTCAGCGATGTCCATAATCTGCTGCATAGTAACCGGATGCAAAGCAAGTGCCATCTTCATCTCACCGCTATCCACACGACGTTTCAACTCACCGAGACCGCGAAGACCGCCCACAAAATCGATGCGCTTATCAGAACGTAAATCCTTGATACCCAGAATTTCATCAAGAATCAGACGAGATGAAATATCCACATCGAGCACGCCGATAGGATCTGCATCGTCGTAAGTTCCTGGCTTGGCAAACAAACCGTACCATTTACCATCCAGATAGAGGAGGAAAGAATGGAGAGCAGCTGGTTTCAGAATATCCAAGCCAAACTGGCTGATAGCATCATCAATAGCCATCTTTTCATAGCAAGGTATGCCCTCTTCATCACCAGATACATTCACATTGATTGCATCAATATCTATCACCTCGAAGTTCTTTGTCAAAGCATCGAGGAACTGATCAGAAGTCAGACCATTCAAATCCTTCACAACTCGGTTATAATCGAGAATAGTAAGCTGACTTGCCTGGAAACAAACTGCCATAAAGTAGTTATATTCCTCCTTACCTGTATGATTAGGATTCTGCTTAGCTTTTTCTGCACCTACCAGAGCTGCTGCTGCAGAACGGTGATGACCGTCAGCAATGTAAAGGCTAGGCATCTTGGAAAATTCCGCTGTAATTGTGGCAATATCCTGATCATCGCTTACAACCCAGAACTGATGACGGAAACCATCAACTGGAGCAATGAAATCATATTCCGGTGTTGTTGCAGCATAACGCATCAGAAGTTCGTTAAGCACCTCATTATCAGGATAAGCGAAGAATACGGGTTCGATATTGGCATTGCATACACGCACATGCTTCATACGATCTTCTTCCTTATCGCGGCGTGTTAACTCATGTTTCTTGATGACACCCGTCATATAGTCGTTTACATACGCACCTACAACAAGACCATACTGAGTCTTGCCGTTCATCGTCTGTGCATAGATATAATACTGTTCCTTATCATCCTGTTTCAACCAGCCATTCTCCTGGAACTTTCTGAAGTTCTCTGCAGCGCTTTCATAAACGCGAGGATCGTACTCAGAAGTTCCTGGTTCGAAATTGATCTCAGGTTTAATAATATGATAAAGGCTCTTCTCGTTATCGCCAGCCTCAGCACGTGCTTCCTCAGAATTGAGAACATCGTAAGGACGAGACTCAACTTGCTCAACGAGATTTTTAGGAGGTCTTACTCCCTTAAAAGGTTTTACTATTGCCATAATATTTCGTTTAAATTGACTAGTTTAATAAAAACATGAAAAGCCCATCAAGAGTGCTTCTGTGAAAAAGCACCCTTCATGAGCTATATGTATGGGAAGAATAATTACTTATTTACCTGGAACTTAGTGCATCCATCCTTAAAGAACGCATTAATCTGCTTAGCTGCTGCAATACCGGCATTGATATTTGCTTCAGCAGTCTGTGCACCCATCTTCTTAGGAGTTGAGAAGTAGCGACCCTCGAACTTGGCAAAGTCTGCATCAGCATCAGGCTTGATATCAGTGATGAACTTCAAGTCCTCACGCTCAGCAAGAAGTTTCAGGAGCTCAGGCTCATTGATAACCTCCTTACGCGCTGTATTGATGAGGATACCACCCTTAGGCAACTGGTTTACAGTCTTGTAATCGATGCTCTTGATTGTCTCTGGAGTAGCAGGGATATGAAGAGAAACGATGTCGCAAGTCTGGAACAACTCATCCTGTGACTTTACAGCATGCACACCGGCAGCCTCGATAACATCAGCTGGGCAGAATGCATCGTAAGCAGCTACTTCCATGCCGAATCCCTTGGCGATGCGAGCCACATTTCGACCAACATTACCGAAAGCAAGAATACCCAGTTTCTTACCCTTCAACTCGCTGCCAGCCTTGCCGTTGTAGAAATTACGTACAGTAAAGACCAACAAGCCGAATACCAACTCAGCTACTGCATTAGAGTTCTGACCAGGAGTATTCTCAGCCACTACATTATGGGCAGTAGCAGCAGCAAGGTCGATGTTATCATAACCTGCACCAGCACGAACGATAATCTTCAGGTTCTTTGCTGCATCGAGCACCTCGGCATCAGCCTTGTCTGAGCGGATAATCATCGCGTCCACATCCTTCACTGCATCGAGAAGCTGAGCCTTCTCTGTATATTTTTCGAGCAGTACCAATTCGTTGCCTGCTCCCTCTATTTCTTTCTTAATGCCGTCCACAGCAGCCGCTGCGAATGGTTTTTCTGTTGCAACTAATACTTTCATACAAATTCAAAAATTAATGTTGTGCTTCAAAATCCTGCATGGCCTTGACGAGTGCCTGAACACCCTCCATGGTCTGTGCATTGTAGCAGCTGGCACGGAAACCACCCACTGAGCGGTGACCCTTGATACCTACCATGCCACGCTCTGTAGCGAAGTCGAGGAATGGCTTCTCCAACTCCTTGTACTCATCGTTCATCACGAAGCAGATGTTCATCAAAGAGCGGGATGCTTCTTCAACAGTACCCTTGAAGAGTTTGTTGCGGTCGATTTCAGCATAAAGAACTTCAGCACGTTCGTGAGCACGCTTATCAGCTGCCTCAACACCACCATTAGCCTTCAACCAGCGGAGATTCTCCATCAAGGTATAGATAGGAACAACAGGAGGAGTATTGAACATACTGCCCTTCTCAACGTGAGTACGATAATCGAGCATTGTAGGAAGCTCGCGAGGAGCCTTGCCGAGCATATCATCCTTTACGATGATAACGGTAACACCAGCCATAGAAAGATTCTTCTGAGCACCTGCATAGATGGCAGTATACTTAGAAACATCTACTGGACGGCTCATGATATCTGAAGACATATCAGAAATCAATGGTACGTTTACATCTGGATCTACACGGAGTTCAGTACCATATATAGTATTGTTGCTTGTCAAATGCAAGTAATCACAATCGGCTGGTACAGTGTTAGGAACCTGTGGATAGAAAGTGAAATTGGCGTCGGACGATGATGCGATCTCCACGACCTCACCAAAATGCTTCGCCTCTTTCATTGCCTTCTTAGCCCAAGTGCCAGAATTAATGTAGGCAGCCTTCTTGATGAGGAAGTTTGCTGGAATCTGCATAAACTGCAATGATGCACCACCACCAAGGAAGATTACGGAATAACCCTCAGGAATGTCAAGAAGCTCCTTGAATAAGGAGACTGCCTCATCAACTACTGGCTGGAAATCCTTAGCACGGTGGCTGATTTCCATCAATGAAAGACCTGAACCATTAAAATCCAAAATCTGCTTTGCTGTGTTCTCAATCACTTCGCGTGGAAGCATTGATGGACCTGCGTTAAAATTGTACTTCTTCATCTTTGTATAATTATTTAAGTTTTATACGATATAATCCTGTTAGCAGGAAAAATAAGTGCACAATACACCCATATAGGATACATAGTAAACCTTTGGATTGTATTTACGACTGCGAAATTACACTTTTTATTTGAAACTACCAAATTTTTCTGCACATTTTTAGCGTTTTGCGCAGATTTCTTTCATTTTGTTAGTCATTTTAGTATAATAACTGCATATTTATGTCTATTTTTACATTTATTATACATTAGCAAGCAACAGAGAAAAGATAGCAGCAGTTTGTCAACTACCTTACCTCTTCCACTATCGTTTTGACGCCTTTTATCTTTTCGCCCTTTACATTATTCAGTACGCTACGTAACTTCGTTCGGGAAATGGCAGCATAAGCATAACGGTCATTGACATCAATCTTACCGATTTCAGCCGACAGCAGCCCACCCTTCTTGCAAAGGAAGCCTAAGATGTCACCCTTGCTAATCTTATCCTTCTTTCCTTTACCTATATATATAGTAACCATCTTAGGTTTAGCTGGCGCAGGAAGCTGATCAGCAGCAGGCATCTCATAATTCTCTATCTCTGCATCCACATATTCCGGAATATGCTCTTCAGGACCTAACAGGAAGAAAGCCTTTCCCTGGGCTTCCCATCTTGCCGTACGTCCTACACGATGGATATAACCATCTTCACTTTCCGGCATGTGATAATGGATAATATTATCTATATCAGGAATATCAAGTCCGCGCGAAGCCAGATCCGTACTCACCAGAATATTGGCACTTCCGTTGCTAAAACGGTAGAGAGAAGCCTCTCGCTCCTTCTGTTCCAATCCACCATGGAAGAAAGAGGTTGAAAATCCCTGCTCCACCAGATATTTATTGGTGCGCTCTACACTGTCGCGATAATTGAGGAATACAATGGTACTCTGATCGCCTAAACTGCGTAGCAAAAGTGACAGACTCTCCAGTTTATCCTTTACCGGACTATCCACCTTATATATATGTACACGGTCAGGAACCTGATCTTCATCCACACGGTAATCTATCTTTTCTACCCTACCCATGTGTACGAAATGAGGAATCTCCTCCGCCTCGGTAGCAGAAAGCAGGAAATGTCGACGCAAGCCATGCAAAGACTTGATCAGTCGGCTCATTTCGTCCTGGAAACCCATCTCCAGACACTTGTCAAACTCATCAATAATCAGGTATTTGATGTGATATGGAGAAAGATTTCCCTTATCCAGATGATCATTGAGACGGCCTGGAGTTCCAAATACAATCTGAGGACGAACCTGTTTCATCACGCGATGCTCATCCATCGTAGCACGACCACCATAGCAAGCCATCGCACGCAAACCGCTGCCCATATTCTTCAATACGTTAGCCGACTGCAAAGCGAGTTCCCGACCAGGAGTTACCACCACCGCCTGTGCCTCGTCATCAGTAGCATCTATAAGTTGGGTAAGAGGCAGAAGATAAGCCAGTGTCTTGCCACTACCTGTTGGCGAAAGTATCACCACATCCTTGTTCCCGTGCAAGATTGCCTGCATGGAATCCTGCTGCATATCATTGAGCTCAATGCCCAGTTTATCTAAAATTCTGTCTATCATAAATTTCCTAATAATCAATTTCAATAGAGAAGTATTCTTTTATTAAAG
>JAJXBQ010000085.1:0-4968 GCA_021640525.1 Segatella copri | reverse complement strand
CTTTCTTTTCAAGAGAAGTTTTCATAAATTCCTCATCATGAGGCATTATTTCTTTTTCTGATTGAGCAGTTTGTCTATCTCATCAAACTCCTTACCCATGTTCAGGTTCAGATAGATGGTATATAGCGGCAAAGCCCACTGGTCCTGCATATCAGGCGCCATCGTTCTGTACTTCTGCAGATAAGGCATCGCACTCTTGTAAAGTCCGTCTATCTCCTGATGAGTTTTGCGGGATTGCTGCGAATTCTTATCCATTTCAACCGCCTGATTAAAATAAGCCAAACCTATATTATAATAAGCACCGGATAACGAATCGTTCACAGCAAGTGCCTTTTTGCTCACTTCGATGCATTGCTTGAAATCACCCATATTCAGGAGAATGGTTCCCTTGGTAAAGAGATAGATATCATTGTCGGGAGCTATCGCCAGCGCCTTATCTGCTACGGCGAGTGCAGAATCGAGTTGGTTTTCCTGCGAATAATACTCTACCAGACGCGGGAAGAAGAACGGGAATTTCGGATCCCGTTCAAAACCTTCCTTCAAGGTAGAGAGATAGCGCGCAGTATCCTTCTCCAGTTTGTAAGTCTCAGCCAGATACTGTAACATATAGTTATAATGAGCCGTATCTTTCTGCGCCTCATAAGAATGATGAAGCGTAGCTTTGGTATCTTTCATCTTATATCCGGCATATACAGCCCAATAAGCTGCCGAAGAAAGATATTTGTCTTTCTGGGCATACTTATAAGATTGGAACATCGGTGCAGTACTGCACTCTATGTACTGGTCAAAGAACTGATAAGCCTCCTTGTATTTCTGCTTCCTGATAAACCAGGTTCCTCCGTTATAGAGGTTCGGACGTATCCTGTTCAAATATTCAGAATGAGACTTACGGAAATCAAACTCACATTTTCCTTTCTTGTTAGGAATCATCTCAACGGAATCAAGTCCTTGGGCTATAACGAAGAGCTGTCGGGTTGCATTGAAGAGTTGGGCTGTATCATACGCCTGTTTGAGGTAGAGTTTCTCATTACCCTGTTCATACTGCTTCTTCACAGCATCGAAGAGAATATTCCAAATTTTCTTGTTATTCCGGTTGGCAGAATCCGTCAGGAGTTTACGCATACTGGATTCGGCCTTCGCCAAATCCTTGCCAGCCTTTACCAGATCTTTGGCTGCAGAAATCTCCTTCTTCTGTGCCTGCAACCCTAATGGCGCCAACAGAAGAAAAGCTATCTGTAAAACCCATAAGTTTCTGAATATCTGTATTTTTATATTAATCTCCTAAATTAAAACTTTCATTTATTTCCATACTCATAATAATACCAGTAGGTATTTCCATAAGTATCCCGAAGAGCATTCTGCTTTTCTGTCTCATTAGCATATTTGTGATCCATCTGCTGGAAATCCTCAAAGTCTGTATCCATCACATTATCGTGATAAACGATACTTGGATTACTGCGGCGATGCGTATAAAGAACCAACGCTTCCTTATAATGAACAGGCAGTTTGCCCGAAGTTACTTTATAATGTTTCTGCACCTCTGCAACGAACTTGTCTAGTTGCTTGTCCAGCAAGAGTGCACAAAGCTGATAGTCAACAGGCAGACGATACTTGAGATGATGTTTAACCATCCATGCCGAAGGGTTCTGCATCCATTTTGGCGCCTTCCACATCATAGCCTTCACGGTTACGCTATCCGGCATCATCGCCTTACTTCCACCTACCAGCGGATAAGTAAAGAGACGGCTGCCCAGCTCGCCTGTTTCGTTGAGACAGGCTATACGGAGCATCGTCAGCGAAGAATCTGTTTTCAGAGATTTTTCACCTACTTCCAAAGCTTTTTCATACTGTTTTTCTTTCATCAGATGTTCCATGCGCATACGTTCATGAAACAGCCGATCATTGCTAGCAACAAAGTTGACAAGCAATATCATCACCAGCATCTGGAGCAAATTCACCCACATATAGCGGGAGAACCAGCCGTTGCTGTGAGGCTCTGTTTCTATCGGCTCCAACTGGCGGGCTAGCCATATCAATCCGCCCCATAGAATCAGACAGAGTGGCAAGATAATCCACCACGCCCCCAGCGAATGATAACGGTCGATATCAACGGGGATATCGGTAATCATCGTCAGGATGAGGAACGAAGGGAAATAAGTAAGCCCGTGGAAACGGCGTTTCACACGGGTTACCGCGTACACTCCCACTTGCAGCAGATAGAGTACGAGCGTGATAAGCAGTGGAGCCAGCGTGTAACTGTAGTTGGTCAAACCGCCTGAGAAAACATGCTGAGCCACTGCCAGTACGTCTGCCTGGTAAAATGCCAGGTAGACGTAGGTAAATGTGATAAAGATGATAGCACAGGCGATTTGCATCTTCGCAGTACTACTCCTTTTATTTTTCATAAATCAATCTATTAATTTTTCTTCAGCACCAAAGCTGTACGAGCTGGCAGATAAAGTTTCAGCCACTCCTTACGGTCTTTCACATAAAGTGGATCGTAATTAGTCAGATGCGTCATCGTGTCATCATTCAAGCCATTACCGCCGAAATCCTTGCTGTCAGAATCAAGCACTACGCTGTAGGAACCGGTTGGAACCAGGAAGCCATAGTCGGTGAAAGAGCGGGTTGGCGAGAAGTTAAACACGAAGAGCAGATCGCCACGCATAAAGGCGAGAACCTGATCGCCATCATTATGCCAGATTTCTACAACTGGTGTCTTGTTAAAATTCTTTTCGCTTGTAATCGTCTTGAGCATTTCTCGGTCGAAATCTCCAAGATAGTGGTAGCAGAGTTCATGATTATCTACCAGATTCCACTGTCTGCGGGCGTATTTATGGCTCCAGCCATTACCCTCGCGAGGGAAATCAATCCACTCTGGGTGACCGAACTCATTACCCATGAAGTTGAGATAACCGCCATTGATTGTAGAGGCGGTAACCAGACGGATCATCTTATGCAGAGCAATACCACGATGAGCCATTTCGTTTTCATCGCCCTTCTTGAAATGCCAGTACATATCGGCATCAATCAGACGGAAGATGATGGTTTTATCGCCTACCAATGCCTGGTCATGACTCTCACAGTAAGAGATGGTTTTCTCATCCGAACGGCGGTTCTTTACCTCCCAGAAGATGCTGGATGGTTTCCAGTCTTCATCCTTCAGTTCCTTGATGGTCTTGATCCAATAATCTGGAATATTCATCGCCATGCGATAGTCAAAACCATAACCGCCATCCTCAAACTTGGCTGCCAGGCCCGGCATTCCGCTCACCTCTTCGGCAATCGTAATGGCATGCTTGTTAACCTCATGAATCAGACAGTTGGCAAGGGTAAGATAGCAGATGGCATTATCATCCTCATGACCATTGAAATAATCTCCGTAGTTGCAGAATGCCTCACCCAGACCATGACTATAATAGAGCATGGATGTTACACCATCAAAACGGAATCCGTCGAAATGGAACTCATTGAGCCAGTACTTGCAGTTGCTCAACAGGAAGTGGATGACTTCATCCTTTCCATAGTCGAAGCAGAGACTATCCCAAGCCGGATGCTCATGACGGTCGCCAGGATAGAAATACTGGTTAGGATCGCCAGCGAGATTACCCAGTCCTTCCACCTCATTCTTTACGGCATGAGAGTGAACGATGTCCATGATGACGGCAATACCATTCTGGTGAGCTGTATCAATGAGATCTTTCAACTCTTCAGGAGTTCCGAAGCGGCTACTTGCAGCAAAGAAACTGCTTACATGATAGCCGAAGGAGCCATAATACGGATGCTCCTGGATAGCCATAATCTGAATGCAGTTGTAACCATCCTTGATGATACGTGGCAACACATTCTCCTTAAATTCTGTATAAGTGCCAACCTTCTCAGCATCCTGTGCCATACCGATATGGCATTCATAGATGAGCAGAGGCGCCACATTTGGTCTGAAGGTTTTCTTCTTCCATTTATATGGTTCCGGATTCCAAACCTGAGCAGAGAAAATCTTGGTCTGGTCGTCCTGTACTACGCGCTGTGCCCATGCAGGAATACGCTCGCCTTCACCACCTTCCCAATGAACTTTCATCTTGAAGAGATCGCCATGTTTCATCGCTTTCTCCGGAAGTTTGAGTTCCCAGTTGCCGGTATTCTTAATTCTTTTGACACGATACTTTTCGGTTTCCTGCCAGTTGTTGAAGTCACCTATCAGATAGATGTCTGTAGCATTAGGTGCCCACTCACGGAACACCCATCCACGGGCAGTCTTATGCAGTCCGAAATACTCGTATCCATTGGCAAAATCGCTCAATGTCTGTTTGCCGTTATTAGTCAGCTGACCGAGTTTCCAGAGTGCATGGTCGTGTCGGCCCTTGATGGCATCCTCATAGTCTGCCAGATATGGGTCGTTCTTCACGAGTCCGATATGCTTTACCACAGCCTTCGCTGCCTTTTTTGCAACTGGTTTCTTTGCAGTTGCCTTTTTAGTTGCAGCCTTCTGGGCTGTAGTTTTCTTTTCTGTTGCCATATATCATGATTTTAGATGGTTACTCTATATTTTTATTCTTTAATTATATCTTGAAGAATTTTTCTTCTTTAATTTTTAATCTTGAAGATAGCCTTGTGGATATCACCGTTACCGATGCATGGCTGATGACCGTCTTGTGGCCAGAAAATGGCAAACTGACCTGGCTTGCAGGTAACGAGCGTCTGCGCTTTCACACCAGGATACTTGGTTACATCCTTAGCCTCGTTATATTCCACTTCAGGAAGATCAGCAAGAGGAGTATAGCCATAAGTCTCATCATTGTCTAGAGGAATCTGAATATCAATCATCTTGCGATGTGTTTCAAGCACAGCATCTTCCTCGCTCTTTCCATGAGCTGTCGTTATGTTAACAAAGAGGTTACCCTCCTTGAGAAAATGCTTACCTTCCTCCAATTTAGAGAGGTCATTATCTTTGATAAACTTCACTACATC
>JAJXBQ010000084.1:0-12976 GCA_021640525.1 Segatella copri | reverse complement strand
GTATGAAGTCCATGAGCGACAGTTTGCAGAAGATGGCAGGACCACAGCTCCGCCATGTGTTAGGAACCATGACCACCAATCGTTTGACGGGCATCCTCTCGGGTACGCTCATCACCGCAGCGGTGCAGTCTTCTACAGCCACAACGGTGATGACCGTATCATTCGTTAATGCCGGTCTCCTTACCCTAGCCCAGGCTATCTCCGTTATCATGGGCGCCAACATCGGAACCACACTCACCGCATGGATCATGAGTGCCGGTTTCTCGTTTAACATCACAGATTTTGTATGGCCGGCGTTCTTCATCGCCATCATCCTGATTTACAGCAAGAAGCGCAAGATTATCGGCGACTTCATCTTCGGTATATCCTTTATGTTTCTCGGTTTGGGAACTTTACGCCAAACCGGTATCGACATGGATCTGGCTCATAATCAGCCAGTTCTTGAATTCTTTGCAAGTTTCGACCCTCACAGTTTCCAGACTACCATCACCTTTCTGATTATCGGTAGCATACTCACCATGTGCGTGCAGAGTTCGGCAGCCGTCATGGCGATTACGATGATACTCTGTTCTACCGGCGTATTGCCTATCTATCAGGGCATTGCGCTTGTGATGGGTGAGAATATCGGAACAACCGTAACCTCCAATGTGGCAGCGCTCACCGCCAACACCCAGGCCCGGAGAGCGGCGATGGCGCACATGGTGTTCAACATCTTCGGTGTGCTTTGGATACTCTGCGTGTTCCGCCCGTTCATCCATCTGGTTTGCGGCTGGGTAGGTTATGACGACATGATGGAGAAGACCGATCCTCATTTCGTAGCCAATGCCGCCAAGCTATCCTTTGTGCTTGCCGCCTTCCATACCACGTTCAACCTCTCCAACACCTTTATCCTGGTTTGGTTCATTCCACAGATAGAGAAGCTGGTATGCAAGATTATCCGTCCTAAGAAGAATGCCGACGAAGACGACTTCCGCCTGCGCTTTATCCAGAGCGGTATCATGAAGACTCCGGAAATCTCTGTCTTGGAGGCTCAGAAGGAAATCCACTGCTTTGCCGAGCGCATCCAGCGCATGTTCGGTATGGTGAAGACGCTTCTTGGCGAAACCAATGAAGATAAGTTTGTAAAACTCTATAGCCGCATTGAGAAATACGAGGGTATCTCTGACAACATGGAGATTGAGATTGCCAAGTATCTCGACCAGGTGAGCGATTCTCATCTTTCTGACGAGACCAAGGCAAAGATCCGCGCCATGCTCCGTGAGATTTCTGAGATAGAAAGTATCGGTGACAGCTGCTTCAACATCGCCCGTACATTGAACCGCCGTTTCAAGGGCAAGGAAGACTTCATCACTTCACAGTATGAGCACATGCACCAGATGATGGAGCTTACCGACAATGCCCTTACCCAAATGAACATCACCCTCGTAGGTCATAAGGGAGACAACGATGCCAACCTCTCTTTCAACATCGAGAACGAAATCAACAACTATCGCAATCAGTTGAAGAGCCAGAACATCAACGATGTAAACAACCATCTCTATACCTACGCCATCGGTACCATGTATATGGATATCATCCAGGAATGCGAGAAACTCGGCGACTATGTAGTAAACGTAGTAGAGGCCCGCATGGGTGTAAGACAGCATGAAGCTTAGGGAGAGTTTATAGTTAACAGTTTATAGGGCATGAAGTTCATTAGTGGGCTTCATACCCTATCTTTATTTTCTACCTATATTAAAATAGGACAAACAGATATGTTTTTAAGCAAGATACTTGATTCACAACAGCAAAGTTGCCATAAAGAAGTGATTTCACAAAGAAAAAGAAAGAATTTTGGCATAACATAGAGGATAACTCGATTTTTTGTTGTAATTTTGCAGCCGAAATTGCAATTTTATAAATAATTAATGAAGATTCTAGTAACGGGTGCGTCGGGCTTTATCGGCAGCTACATCGTGGAAGAGGCCTTAAGACAGGGCATGGAAACCTGGGCGGCAGTACGCCCTACCAGTTCCAGAAAGTATCTGCAAGACGAGCGCATCCATTTTATCAATCTCAATCTTTCTTCAGAGGAAGAGTTAGAGAAAGAGCTCGCCCCGCACGAGTTCGACTATATAGTGCATGCAGCCGGCGCAACGAAGTGCCTGCATGCAGAGGACTTTTATAAGGTAAACACAGAGGGAACCAAGCATCTGGTGAACGTCCTTCTGCGCCTCCAGATGCCTATCAGGCGATTTGTCTTTGTCAGTTCGCTCAGCATCTTTGGAGCCATCCGCGAAGAGCAGCCTTATCAGGAAATCTCAGAACATGATACTCCTAAGCCAAATACAGCATACGGAAAGAGTAAGCTGGAGGCAGAACGCTATCTGGACAGCATCGGCAACAACTTTCCTTATATCATCCTCCGCCCTACAGGAGTTTACGGTCCTAGGGAGAAAGATTATTTTCTCATGGCGCAGAGCATCAAGCAACATGTTGACTTTGCTGTAGGATTCAAGCGCCAGGACATCACTTTTGTATATGTACAGGACGTAGTACAGGCTGTATTCCTGGCTCTGGATCATGGAATGAACGGCAGGAAATACTTCCTCAGCGATGGAGAAGTATATCAGTCAGCTGCCTTCAGCGACCTGATAAAAAAGGAGTTAGGCAACCCTTGGATGCTACGCATCAAGGCGCCTGTCTGGGTGTTGCGCATCGTAACCTTCTTCGGAGAGTATCTCGGAAGGATGACGGGCAAGATGTCGGCCCTGAACAATGATAAGTATAACATTCTGAAACAGCGCAACTGGCGATGTGATATTGAGCCAGCCATGGATGAACTGGGCTATCATCCTCATTATCCACTGGAAAGAGGTGTGAAGCTCGCCATCAAGTGGTACAAGGATAACGGATGGCTGTAAATTATAAACTAATAAGAAGCGTGATAAAAGATTATTTCAAGATAGACAAGAACCCGAAGAAGGGACTGATGACACTGGAATGGGTCATGCTGGGATATATGGCAATCACCATTATCACCATGCTCTTTACCTATACCAAACTCGTAAACCCGGAAGCTATGCTCTGGGGACGACTGAGAGTGCTCGTCATAACCCTTGCACTTTGGGCAGTATACCGCATGATACCTTGCCGCATCACCAAGATGGCACGCATCATTGCACAAATGGCTTTGCTCGCCTGGTGGTATCCCGACACCTACGAAATCAACCGTATGTTCCCAAACCTCGACCATATCTTTGCTGGTTGGGAACAGGCTCTTTTCGGATGTCAACCCGCCCTGCTCTTTGCCAAAGCCATGCCTTGGGCTGTAGTAAGCGAACTGATGTCGATGGGCTACTTTATGTATTATCCGATGATCGCATTGGTTTCATTCTATTATTTCTTCTGCAGATATTATGAGGCTGAAAGAGCTGCATTCGTCATGCTCGCCAGTTTCTTTATCTACTATCTCATCTACATCTATGTACCGGTAGCGGGTCCGACCTTCTACTTTGATGCAGTAGGAATCTCAGAAATAACCAAAGGTATCTTCCCGGCTTTGGGCGATTACTTCAATACCCATACCAATTGCCTGCCGACACCGGGCTACACCGATGGAATCTTCTACCAGCTTGTAGAGGACGCCAAGAACGCCGGCGAGCGTCCTACTGCCGCATTCCCAAGTTCGCATGTGGGCGTCAGTACCATCTGCATGCTCCTGGTCTGGCACGCCGGCAACAGGAAAATGCTATACGTAATGCTGCCATTCTACATCTTCCTGTGTCTGGCTACCGTATATATTCAGGCGCATTATCTCATCGATGCCATCGCCGGCCTCATCTCTGCCATCGTCATCTATTTTGCACTGATGGCAGTATCGAAGGGAATGATAGAGCATCATACTCCTTCTTCGCGACTGAGATTCAGATAGTTACATATTTTAATTACAATAACATTATAAACGAATAGAATTCATCTAGAACAATGAAGAAACTATTTATTGAGACTTATGGCTGCCAGATGAACGTGGCAGACAGTGAAGTAGTTGCCTCTGTGATGCAGATGGCTGGCTACGAAATTTGTGAGAAAGAAGAAGAGGCTGATGCCATCTTCATGAACACCTGCAGTATCCGCGAAAATGCTGAGAACAAGATTTATCATCGCCTCGACACCCTGCATGCAGAGCAGAAAAAGGGAAGAAAGGTGATTCTCGGCGTTTTGGGCTGTATGGCAGAGCGCGTGAAGGATGATCTCATCCAGAACCACTATGCCAACCTGGTTTGCGGACCAGACAGCTATCTCAACCTGCCGGATATGATTGCGCAGTGCGAGATGGGTACCAACGCCATCAACATCGAACTTTCTAAGACCGAGACTTACCGCGACATCGTGCCTCAGCGCATCGGTGGCAACAGAGTGAGCGGTTTCGTAAGCATCATGCGTGGCTGCAACAACTTCTGCCACTACTGCATCGTGCCTTATACCCGTGGACGTGAGCGCAGTCGCGATGCTGAGAGCATCCTTCGTGAGGTTCGCGATTTGCAACAGCGTGGTTTCAAGGAAGTTACCCTGCTGGGACAGAACGTAAACAGTTACGGTCTCTCTCCATCGGGCAAGCGCGAGGAAGGCAGTCTTTCCTTTGCCGAACTCCTCCACATGGTAGCCCAGGCTGTACCGGATATGCGAGTACGCTTCACCACCTCTAACCCAGAGGATATGACCGAGGACATCCTCCACGCCATCGCCGAAGAGCCAAACCTCTGCAAGCACATCCACTTCCCTGCACAGAGCGGAAGCAACAAGATTTTGAAGCTGATGAACCGCAAATACACCCGTGAGGAGTATCTGCAGCGCATCGCCGATATCAAGCGCATCATTCCAGGCTGCGGCATCACCACCGACATCTTCGTGGGTTATCACGACGAGACCGAGGAAGACCATCAGGAAACCCTCTCGCTGGTGAAGAAAGTAGGCTTCGACAGCGCCTTCATGTTCAAGTATTCAGAGCGTCCGGGCACCTATGCAGCCAAGCATCTGCCAGACAACGTTTCTGAAGAAACCAAGATTGCCCGCCTCAACGAGCTTATCAAGCTGCAGACCGAGGTGAGTGCCGAGCAGAACAAGAAGGACGAGGGCAAGGAATTCATCATCCTCATTGAGAACTTCAGCAAACGTAGCCGCGAGCAGATGATGGGTCGAACAGAACAGAACAAGGCGGTTGTCATCGATAAGGGTAACCACCATATCGGAGAGTTCGTGAAGGTTCGCATCACCGGTTCTACCTCTGCTACTCTCTTCGGAGAAGAAGTAAAGGAGTAAACCCAAACTCATCAGAACAGCTTTTTCTGAATAAAAAGACTCTTCTAAAAGAAAAAACAGAATATAAACAAGAAAAACCGCCAAAAGTTTGGCGGTTTTCTTAAAAAGCACTATATTTGCACCTATGAAGGAATTCTTGCAAATTTTACGCCGATTCGTCCCTCCATACAAGAAGTATCTGGGACTGTCTATCCTGTTCAATATCCTGTCTGCGGTATTGAACATCTTTTCGTTTGCAGCCTTGATACCAATCCTGCAAATCCTGTTCCAAGTAGATGGTGGTATCCGTGTCAACGAGTATATGCACTGGAATGGAGATTGGGGTAGCATCAAGGAGGTTGCAACCAATAATCTGTATTATTATATTCAGGAGTTTATTGTTGTCCATAGTGCATCAACAGCCCTTTTGGTCATCGGCATATTCCTAGCCTTCATGACATTCCTCAAGACGGGAGCCTATTTCCTCTCGTCAGCTACCATCATACCTATCCGTACAGGTATCGTAAGAGACATCCGCAACCAGATTTACCAGAAGATAAACAGTCTCTCGCTCGGTTTCTTCAGCGAGGAGCGCAAGGGCGATATCATCGCCCGAATGAGTGGTGATGTGCAGGAAGTGGAAAACAGCATCATGTCGTCGCTCGACATGCTCTTCAAGAACCCTATTCTCATTCTCTTCTATTTCGTTACGCTGATCTGCATCAGTTGGCAGCTCACCCTCTTCACCATCCTCTTTGTACCACCTTTCGGCTGGTTCATGGGAGTAGTGGGCAAGAAACTGAAGGCACACAGTATCGAGGCACAGGCACTTTGGAGCGATACGATGAGTATGGTAGAAGAAACGCTGGGCGGCTTGCGCATCATCAAGGCGTTCTGTGCTGAAGAAAAGATGAACAAGCGTTTCAATCAGGTTAACAGCAGCTACCGCGACAACATCATGCGTGTAAATATCCGCCAGCAGATGGCACACCCGATGAGTGAGTTTCTGGGAACTATCCTCATCGTAATAGTATTGTGGTTTGGCGGTATCCTGGTTCTGGATTACGGCAGAATCGACGGTCCTACCATCATCTTCTATCTCGTGATGCTCTACAGCATCATCAACCCGCTGAAGGAATTCTCCAAAGCGAGTTACAATATTCCAAAGGGATTGGCAAGTATGGAGCGTATCGACAAGATTCTGCAGGCTGAGGTGGAAATCAAGGACAAGGAGAACCCTGAGCATATCAGCAGCTTCGAACATCAGATAGAGTTCCGCCACGTTTCCTTCGCCTATACCGACCGAAAGAGCGCCGAACTGGTATATGTATTAAAGGATATCAACCTCGTGATACCAAAGGGCAAGACTGTTGCACTTGTTGGTCAGAGCGGTAGCGGTAAGAGTACGATGGTAGATTTGATTCCACGTTACTATGATGTACAGGAAGGCGAGGTACTGATTGACGGCATCAATGTGAAAGACCTTGCCGTACATGACCTTCGCATGCTGATAGGAAATGTAAACCAGGAGGCTATCCTCTTTAATGCAAGTTTCAAGGACAATATCCGATTCGGCAAGACCGATGCTACGGATGAGGAAATAGCCAATGCAGCTAAGATAGCCAATGCTTACGAGTTCATTACCAAGTCGGAGCATGGTTTCGATACAAATATCGGTGACCGAGGCGGCAGACTTTCCGGTGGCCAGCGCCAGCGTGTCAGCATCGCCCGTGCCATCCTCAAGAATCCTCCTATCCTCATTCTCGATGAGGCAACATCAGCCCTCGATACCGAGAGCGAGCGCCTGGTACAGGATGCCCTGGAGAGATTGATGAAGACTCGTACCACCGTAGCTGTGGCTCACCGATTGAGCACCATCAAGCATGCTGATGAAATCTGCGTATTGCACGAGGGTAAGATTGTGGAGCGCGGTACTCATGAGGAGCTGATAAAAAAAGAAGGATATTACAAGAAGTTGCATGATATGCAGCAGGTGTAATATAATGTTAAGTGTTGAATGTTAAATGTTAAGTAGCATTCTTGCTTATATATAATAAGGTGTAAATCATAGGACTTATGACAAAGATTGTTTATGCATTTTTTTATGCAATATCGCTGCTGCCTTTCAGGCTGCTCTATTGCATCGCCGATTTCGAGTACTTCATGATGTATTACGTCATCAAGTACCGCAGAGGCATTGTGCGTAAGAATCTCACCACCTCCTTTCCTGAGAAATCAGAAAAAGAGATTATCGACATCGAAAAGAAGTTCTACCGCTGGTTCAGCGATTACTTCTTCGAGGCAGTTAAACTTCTGAGCATCAGCGACAAGGAGCTTCGCCGCCGATTCAAGGTATACAATAGCGAAGAGGTGGAGCAATGTTTTCAGGAAGGGCAAGATGTTGCAGCCATCCTCGGTCATTACTGCAACTGGGAGTGGCTCTCGTGTGTAGGCATCGAACTGCCTAAAACCCGCATGATGGGCCTCATCTATCATCCTCTGCGCAACCAAGCCTTCGATGAACTCTTCAAGCGCATCCGCTCTCACGAAGAAAACGGAGTGCCTGTCCCAAAGAAGGACATCCTCCGCTATCTCGTAGACTATAAGCGCAAGAACATCCGCAGCATCTTCGGCTATATCAGCGACCAGGGACCTAAGTGGGAGAACATCCACCTGTGGCTTCCTTTCCTCAACCATCCCGAGACTCCGGTATTTACTGGTGGCGAGAGAATCATGAGGAAGATGAACGATGCCGTGTTCTATGTAGAGATGTCGCGCCCGAAACGAGGCTACTACACAGCAACCTACAAACTCATTACCCGCAATCCGAACACCCTGCCGGAGCATGAGATAACCCGTCGCTTCTTCCAGATGCTGGAAGAAACCATCCGCCAGAATCCACCTTATTATTTATGGACACATAACAGATGGAAGCGAACCAAGGAGGAGTTTGACAAGCGATACGAAATCAAAAACGGCAAAGTAATTCCTATAGAATCATAAGATGACCTGTTTTTTCTACACATCTGCTCTTTCTACTGCAAATTTAGTCGCAATTGCGACATTTTTTGCAGTAACATTTGGAATATTCAATATAAATTCTTATCTTTGCACTGCAAAAACAGTCGCAATTGCGACTAAATTTGCAGTACGAATCATAAAAGGCAAAGAAATATGGCTATAGAAAGAAGAGAATATGTCAATCTACTCATGCAAAAAAGATGGAATGGGAAGGTTAAGATTGTCACAGGCATTAGGCGTTGTGGCAAATCTTTCCTGCTGAATACTCTCTTTAAGCAGAGATTGCTAGAAGAGGGAACTCCTGAAGACTGCTTTGTCGAGCTAGCATTGGACAGAAAAGCCGATCTTCAATTCAGAAATCCCAATTTACTCTACGACTTCGTACTAGAGCAAACCAAAGATACGAAAAAGAAGTATTACGTGATGATCGATGAAATTCAATTGTCATATAAGGTAAAGAATACAAATATCGATGAATCTTTGGTTCCAGAAGAAGACAAAGATATGCTATATACAACCTTTTATGATGTTTTGAACGACTTGATGGTTCGGTCAAACCTTGACATTTATGTAACTGGTTCAAATTCCAAAATGCTATCAAAGGATATCGTCACCAATTTTAGAGACCGTGGCACAGAAATTAGAGTATCTCCTTTGTCCTTTAAAGAGTTTTTCTCATATTCCGGACTCGAAAAAGCAGATGCCTTTGAACAATACATCATGTATGGCGGTATGCCTTTAGCTGTATTAGAACCTGATGAGCATGAAAAGGTCAAGTATCTTCAAGGACTCTTCACAAATGTATATATGAAAGATATTGTAGAAAGGTACAAACTAAAAGACGATATAGTCCTGAGTGCTTTGGTTGATGCCCTTTCCTCATCAGTCGGTTCGCTGACTAACCCACATAAGCTGGCATGTACTGCGGCAACACTATTAGATAAGGCTACATCAGACCATACCATCAAGAACTATCTTGACTACTTGGAAGATGCCTTTCTATTTAACAGTGCCAAAAGGTACAACATAAAAGGTAGGAAGTATTTTAATACGATTCAAAAGTACTACGCTGTGGATTTAGGATTAAGAAATGCCAAGCTAAATTTTCGTCAACAAGAGCGTTCGCATTTGATGGAGAATATGCTATTTAACGAGCTCATTCATAGAGGCTACAATGTTGACGTCGGGGTTGTTGAGGTAGAACAGATGGTTGAAGGCAAACGCAAGAAAAGCCAATACGAAATAGACTTTGTTATCAACATGGGTAATGAAAAGGTATATATCCAATCAGCCCTCAACGTTGACACTCCAGAAAAGAAAGCGCAAGAAACGTTCTCGCTTCACAATACAGAGGATTTCTTTCGAAAATTTGTAGTTCTTGATGGGAGCCAAAAGATGTGGACAGATAATGACGGCGTAATATATGTCGGTATCATACCTTTTTTGCTAGAAGACTATTTAACTGTAAATTAAATCCATCCGCACAGGCAAAAAGGAGGAAATAGAAACATTCATTTTAAACGATAAAAATGAGAAAGATTAAGATAAATCCTAAATACGAATATCTGAGAGCCTTTATCGAGAGCATCCCTGATGTTTTCGATAAGGAAGGTCATGTGATTTATAAGGGGCGCAACCTCATCAAGGTACTTACTGCACCAGATGGAACACAGGTCAACGTAAAGCGCTTTCATATACCACATGGACAAAACAAACTCATTTATTCCTGGAATATCAGGAAGCCTAAAGGTCAACGGGCATTCGAATATCCCATGATTCTGAAAAGAAAAGGAATCAATACTCCTGAGCCTTTAGCTCTCATCGAAGAGCGTAACTTCCTGAATCTCTTAGGATACAGCTATCTTATCACAATCCAGTGTGATTATGGGCATACCCTCTATGAGATGGCAGACGCTAAACCAGAAGAATATCAATACGTGGCAAAAGCCTTAGCCCATTTCGCTGCAGACATTCATCTGCATGAGATTCTCCACAAGGACTTTACGCCAGGTAATATCCTCTGGAAACAAGATGAAGAAGGATTCCATTTCATGCTGGTAGATATCAACAGAATGGATTTCGGACCAGTAAGTGAGAAGAAAGGACTATATAATCTCAGAAGATTCTGGGGGCCAAAAGAATTCACCCGTATCTTAGTAAGCGAATATGCCTTGCTGCGCAACATAGATACCGACAAGGCTGTAGCCTATGTGATGAAAGAACGGGCTAGGTTCTGGACCAAATATGGAAAGAAGCACGAAATTCCATTTCAGCTAGAATTATAGTTCAAATACATCTCACTTCAAAACTATTGAATATGGAACAAAAAAGACTCTGTTATATTAGTCGCAACTATTATAATCTGACAAGCGCCGGCAATAAAGCAAAAACAGACAACGAGGATACGCTTGCAGAAATGGGAGCCATCAATCTTGGCTTGCCTCGCACTATCAGGAATAGTAAGATATTAGCTTTCTTCCTAGACTTGATAGGAATTATCCGTGCCTGTATCTTACTCCAGAAAGACGATGTACTGTTCTTGCAATATCCTGTAAAGAAGTACTTTTCGTTTCTTTGTCATGTAGCCCATCTGAAAGGAGCCAAGACGATTTCGCTGATTCACGACCTTGGTTCTTTCCGCAGAAAGAAGCTTACCATCCAGAAAGAGATAAACCGTCTTTCGAATAGTGACTACATCATTGCATCAAACGAGAAGATGAAAGGATGGCTCAAAGAACATGGGTTACAGAAGCCAGTTGGTGCCCTGGGCTTATTCGACTATCGTTCTGAATCAAAATGCTCGGAAGAAGTAACAGAAAGAGAACAGGTAAAGGTTGTCTATGCCGGAGCCTTGAGTATGAAGAAGAATTCATTCTTGATAGAACTTTCCAAGACTTTGAACAGTTGGCAATTAATGGTTTGTGGAAACAAAGAAGGTCTACAGGACTTGCAAAACAATCCTCAGATTACCTATCAGGGCTTTGTACCATCAGAGGAATTTATCAAGCACATTGATGCCGACTTCGGATTGGTATGGGATGGAGATTCACTTGATGGATGCTCGGGAGAATACGGGCAATACCTGAAATGGAATTCACCTCATAAGGTATCCTTCTACCTCCGTGCCGGTTTGCCGCTCATCATCTGGAAAGAAGCTGCCGTAGCTCCTATCATCGAAGAAGCTGGAGCAGGTATAACCATCCGTTCGCTGGAAGAGCTGGATGATAGACTCAAGGCATTAACTCTTGAAGATTATCAAAAGATGAAAGCCAACACAGTCATCATGGCAAAGAGACTAAATGAGGGATATTTCCTTCATCAGGCTCTAGAAGAGTTTAATAAACATATTATAAAAACAAATTCTTAATTATTCATTATGTACAACAACTATAAAATCGTATGTAATACGGCAGCAGGTCGAAGAAGATACATGCAGTATCTTATACCACAAGTCATTTGCTCTGATATTGTTGACAGATATGATATTTGGGTAAACACAACAGACAAGAAAGATATTGCATTCTTTGAAATGCTAGCCAAGAAATATGACAAGATTAACTTGGTATGGCAGCCAGATAACATAATAGACGGAATCAACTCTATCAATGCTTTCTACAAACAGTGCGTAGAAGATAATACCATCTACATCAAACTAGACGATGATATTGTTTGGCTTGCTCCCAACTTCTTTGAAGAAATTGTCAAGTTTCGCATCAACTACCCCGAGTACTTTGTTGTATCACCACTTGTCATCAATAACGCCAAGACAACATATCTATTCCAGATACAAGGCAAACTGAAATTAGCTCGGTATCAAAGAGCAGAATCGTTTAGCAAGATATTGTGGCGCAGCGGCAAATTTGCTCTAGAGTTACACCATTGGTTTATAGACAATTATCTCAAAACTAAGAAATGGACAGAATTGTACAGTCAAGACTATCCGATGGGTATTACAAGATTCTCTATCAACTCTATTGCTTGGTTTGGTGATGACATGAAGCAGTTCGACGGCATCGTAACAGGCGATGATGAGGAATTTATGTCTTGCATCAAGCCTACTTTAGAAGGGAAATCAAACTGTTTCTGCGGTAGTACACTTATAGCTCACTTTGCTTTCAGATCACAGCGCAAAGAACTTGACGCAGCCAATATTCTAGAAAAATATGGTGAGGTGATGTTTGAACAATGGAAAGAAGAACCAACAATTCAAGACATACACCTTTATGTAGAAGAATGTATAAGCAAATTAAATAGTATATCTCAAGAAGAACTCAACCAATATACATTTCCACCATATAAGACTTTACAAAAGGAAAATAAAATAAAAAAAAGAGTAAAGTTCCTATTAAACAGATGGAAAGAGAAAAAAGAATCTTTCATCAAATGACGAAATGGCTACTATCCGTGATAGAATGATTACATCACGATAGTAGCCATTTATATTAAATACGATAAGCAGAATAGAAGAATCGACAACCATGATACAATTGTCTCAATTTTCTAACATGCACCTTTCTGAATTTCAAATCAAGCCGCCATATCCAGGTTCTATATTTCTTATAGTTACCTACCATATCATCCAATTTTTTAAATCCCTCTCTACTAACTTTCGGACGATACATCGTATTCATATAATAATTTAATCTTTTCCTAATTATATTTCTGTATGTAGGAT
>JAJXBQ010000350.1:0-2176 GCA_021640525.1 Segatella copri | reverse complement strand
ATGACATGTACAGACAATGAAAAAGCCGCCCGGAAGTACCGGACGGCTTTTCAATATGGGTTTTCTATTCTTAGAAGAATAAATAACGTTGGTCTTTTACGTTGGCTTTCAGATACAAGTCACTGATGAACTGGCTTGCCATACGTGCATGCATGTTAGCCAAGTTAGCCTCTTCAGTTTCCTTGTTGAATGTTTCGTTCAGTTTCTCTTTTGCATAAGGTTGCAGAACGAATACACCACCATTACCCTTGATAGGAGCACTCAGCTTGTTCACTTCGGCAATAGAAGCGTATGCGCCTACCAGCGGTTCGCTGCTACGCAATGCCGGGATATAGGCAGGAGCAGAGAAAGTAACGTGCTTTACAGAATCACTAACAGCATTTGCCATATTCTTGTACTGCTCGAACGAAGTTGCATTGGCAGCCTTCATATCAGCCATAATCTTCTCTGCTTTCTTATCACGGAGAATTTCAGCTCTCAACTGGTCCTTTACCAAAGCCAGTGGGCGATAACCTTCAGGAACAATACTTGCAACACCTACTACCAGCATACGGTCGCTCTCGCCACATTCGTACAAACCGGAAACTTCACCGGCCTTTGCCTCAAACGCCCATTTCAAAGCATCTTTGGTACCTCTGATACCACCGATACCATGTTCAGAGCTGTACAAGTCGGCTCTATCCAACAACTTATAACCGGCATCTTCCGCATTGGCAATCATTTTCTCTAAAGTATTGTTTGCAGCGATAAACTGGCTGAATTCATTGTATGCCTTGCTGTAAGTTTCCTTACTGAATTCTACCGGACGCTTGATAACGGCTACCTTATATTTATCCTTGACAGCCTTCTTGTTGGTTACCTGCAAAATGACATTTGCTTGTCCCAACGCCAGATTGGTCAGTTCGTTCTGTCCCAAAGTTGTGACAGCGGTAATGTATTTCAAGTTGTCACCGTCAATCTGTGCGCCTTCGTAGTTAGCAGAAGAAATCCAGGTAGGCTCACCGGTCTGACCGTACTTCTTCGCAACTTCAGCAAAGCTGGCACCACCCTTAATAGCATTGTAGATGCTGTCGGCCAAAGTCTTCGTCTTTTCAGCATCTTCGGCAACTACCTGAATCTGACGGAACTCGATAGAGTCCGGCATGGCAGCAGTAGCCAATTTCTTGAAAGAGTTAAGAGTATTGTCCGATACGTTATAATAAGGCCCGAACACACCACCCACCGCAACAGAGTCCAAACGGGCTGTCACATCAGCAGGCAGAGACTTAGTAGTGTAGAACAAGTCTGTATAAGGAGCTTCGGAACCGGTAGAACGGATAAAGGTAGTATAGTCAGAAGGATTGGCAGTAAGTTGTTCGGTGTATTCTTCCATTTCCTTCTGGAGAGCAGCTCTGTCTTCTGCACTTGCAGTAACTTGCACATCAATGAACTTGATATTGCGAGTTTCCACATATTGCTTGAACTGTTCTTTCTTCTTGTCGTATGCAGCCTTCAAATCAGAATCCTTGATAACGATGGTAGAGTCAACGATAGAAGAATAGGGAACTGCAGCAAGCAGCAGGTCTGACTGCTCTACTCTTGCATCAAAAGCGTCCTGAGCTTCTACCGGGTTGGAGAAAAGGGATTTTGTAATCAAAGCTTGATACTTCTCCTGAAGACGTGCCTGGATAAGGGACTTTTCGAGGAAAGACCAGAACTTGTACATGGATTCATAGTATTCTGCATATTGTGAAGGCATCTGTGCCTTATTCATTTTTGAATAGTCCACCAAGAACTTCTTCAACATATCCTTATCAAACGCACCGGTCTGAGGATTACGGAACGGAGTCTGTTGCAGCATCGGATGCACACCGGCATTAATGATAGCCTGAATCTCAGCCTTCGATACAACCAGACCGAGTTTCTTTGCTTCCTTTTCAATCAGCTTATTATTGACGTATGTTCTCCATACTTCATCTTTGATTTGGTTTGTCTGCTCATCGCTCAATGCACTGTTGCCACTGGAGAACTTGATGACTTCTGTATATTCTTCTACCAATGCTTGAAAATCCTGAGCGGAAATTGTTTCCCCGTTCACTTCACCTACGTCTTGTGACTGGTGTGGCTGAAGCACTTTCCACGCGTCACCTGCGATGAAAGCAAACAGCGCCAAACCAATAACAATCACCAATAAGGG
>JAJXBQ010000083.1:0-13130 GCA_021640525.1 Segatella copri | reverse complement strand
AAAAGAAAACGGAAAGAGAAGAAAAGAAAGAATAGGAACATACGCAAAAACGGCATCTTCTCACGAAGATGCCGTTTCTTCCAAACTAACATTAACTTATATATCAACTATTCATCAAAACTATTATAAACCTAAAAGTCAACCTAAACGTATGTCATCTAAAACTTATAATACTCTTATTCAGGCTGAACCGGCAAGATGTTATCATCCTCATCATAGAAGAGAGGAGCCACCTTTACGCTGCGAAGCCAGGTTGTATCATTTGATGGCACACAGTCGTGATGGAACAGATACCACTGTCCCTTGTACTCACAGATACTGTGATGGGTTGTCCAACCTACTACCGGTTCCAGGATGACGCCCTTGTAAGTGAACGGACCATAAGGATTATCACCTACAGCATAGCAGAGATAATGAGTATCACCGGTAGAGTAGCTGAAGTAATACTTGCCCTTATACTTATGCATCCAGCTGGCCTCGAAGAAGCGATGTGGATCATCAGCTGGCAATACATTACCCTTTTCGTCAACGATGACAACAGGCTTTGGCATTTCTGCAAACTGCTGCACATCATCCGTCATCATGGCTACTCGAGATGGCAATGGATTCTCCTTGCCCTCTGGAAGATGCTCATCCTTCAGTGCCTTGTTGTCCTTGTACCACTGAAGCTGACCGCCCCAGATACCACCGAAGTAGCAGTAAATCTTGCCATCATCATCCTTGAACACGCAAGGGTCGATGCTGTATGACTTGCGGATTGGGTCGGCATTCGGAACGAAAGGACCTTCAGGCTTATCAGCCACAGCCACACCGAGATGGAACACGCCATTATAATCCTTGGCAGAGAAGATGAGATAGTACTTGCCATCCTTCTCTACTACATCGTTGTCCCACATCTGCTTCTCAGCCCATGGCACATCCTTCACGTCGAGAATCACACCATGATCGGTTACCTCACCTTCCATCACATCGTCCATAGAGAGAACATGATAGTCTTTCATCTGGAAGTGACCGCCATCATCGTCGAAGCTTTCGCCGCTATCCCAGTCATGAGATGGGTAAACATACAGGCGACCGTTAAACACATTGGCAGATGGATCTGCCATATAATCCTTTGGGAACAAATATCTTGCTTTCATTGTTGTTTATTATTTTAAGAGATGTACAATATTATCTAAAGAGATTTTACTTAAAGAGATTGACGATTTCCTTCACCACTGGCTTCACATTGTTGTTACGATCGATGAGCAGTGGATAGTTGGTTCTGCCAGGGATAGGCCAGCCATTCAACCAAGAGTGACCATCGTTGACACCCCAGAAGGTAACACGACTGATAACATCCTTATGGCGCTCTACAATCTTAAAGAGATCGAGATAACGCTGATTGAAGAGTTTCTGCGCCTTCTTGTCAAGTCCCTTCACGTATGGATTGTACTTTTTCTGAAGTTCAAACTTCTGGCTGATTTCCGCTCCGCCGAATCCTTCCGGATTAGGAAGCATGTTCATATCCAACTCCGTCAGCATCACCTTCACGCCTTCACCAGCAAAAGCCTCGATGCTCTTCTCATACTCAGCATAGTCAGGATAATCAAAACCATTGTGGCTCTGCATACCTACCGCATCGATGCGGAGACCCTTCGCCTTCAAATCGCGAACCAGTTTGCAGATAGCCTCTCGCTTGGCTGGCTTCGAAGTAGAATAATCATTGTAGTAGAGTTCTACGTTTGGATCAGCCTCATGAGCAAAGCGGAAAGCCAGTTCGATGAACTCCGGACCGATAATCTTATAATATAGAGACTTGCGGTAAGAGCCATCATCCTCGAAAGCCTCGTTCACAACGTCCCAACCCTTTACTCTACCTTTATAATGAGTAACCACATTCATAATATGGTTATACATTCTGCCGATAAGCACTTCACGGCTTACCAGATTACCCTTATCATCGGTAAACATCCACTTAGGTGGCTGAGAATGCCAAACCAGACAATGACCTATCAAGGTCTTGCCGTTCTTCTCTGCCCAGTCAGCGAGTTTATCGCCATCTGTGAAATCAAAGCGATTCACCTCCGGATGATTCTTTTCACCCTTCATACAGTTTTCGGCAACTACCTGGTTAAACTGTTTCTTCACTACTTCCTCACCTGCAGGGTCTTGACCATCAGGCAAATCGGTATTAACGGCAGCACCTACCAGGAAGTACTTACCCATAGTTTCCTGGAATGTTGGGATTTGAGCTGCAGAGTTCGCTTTTTGAGCGAAAGCTGTTGAAGCAAGCATCAGCCCCAGTGCCAAAGTTGTGATCTTTTTCATATCTTATATCTATTTTTCTCGTTAATAATTATAGTCTCTAGTTTTCTTCCTTGTGTCGGGCCTCAATCTTCTTGTTGATGTCGTCGATGACCTCATCGGTCAACTCATACTTAGAGATGATGAACATCGCCAAGCCCAGCAAGATGGCAGGAATCACACATACCAGCCAACGGATACCCTCCTGTGCCAGCGCACTCTGCTGCTCCAAATCGTTCATAAAGTAAGCACCGGCAGCATTACCTACCGACATCATGGCGAAGGCGGTGATAAAGAAGAGCGCCACGATACGGAGAGGACGGTTATGGAAAAATTCTGTCCACAGGTCGCTAACCTTTACATTCTTGGTTTCCTTCTCATCCATTACCACACGTTCCTTGGTTTGGGTAAAGCAGAATACCAGAAGGGCGAAACCTACCAGGGCAAAAATCAGCATGGCAACAAACCAAGCATTACTGTCGGTAGGAAGAGAGTTGCTCTCCTGAGCAGCTGCTGCCTGATAACCGGTCCATGCAAGAACTGCACCAGGAATAACACCACCCAGAGCCATACCTGCCTTATAGAAGATACCGGTCAGGGCATTGACGATGCCGGCAATACGCTTGCCGCTGGTATATTCTGCAAACGAGATAACCTCCGGAATCAGAGCCCACATATATCCTGTAGCTACGATTACGCCTGTTGATTTGATGAACTGAGCGATATAAACCAGCGTGATATGATCCTTTACAGATCCCATCTTGCTGATGATATAAAGCATCGCCATACCCACGATAGCCACAGTAAGGAAGATGTAGAACATATTCTTCTTGCCCACCTTTTTCTTGATGGCAGGAACCAGTGGCATAAAGATGAAAGATGGCAAAGAGCCCAAACCCATGAAGAGTGCCATCTCGATAGGGAGATCCTTGGCTGCTGCGAGCATCGCTACCAGGATTGGAACACCTGCCGATACACAGAGTCCACCCACATTTGCCATGAACATACGTACAGAGGTGAGAATGGTTATCTCGTCTGTATCGCGAGTCAGCGAAGAGTTCAAGGCTCCGTAAGGCACATTAATCAATGTATAGAGCATAGACAAGCCTACGTATGTTACATAGGCATAGATAAGCTTGATGGTTTCGGTCTGTCCTTCCATACCATTCCAGAAGCAGAGGATGGCAAGTACGGTGAGTGGCAAACCCGCCAGGACGAGATAAGAGCGATACTTACCCCAACGTGGATTATGCTTATCTACATAAGTTCCCACCAATGGGTCCCAGAGTACATCGACCAGGCGAACCACCAGGAACATGGTGGCAGCCACACCCGGATTGAGTCCGTAGATGTCGGTGTAGAAGAACAACAGATACATACAGATGGTCTGGTAGATGAGGTTTTGTGCCAAGTCGCCAGATCCGAATCCGATGCGTTGTAGCCAATTCAGTTTGTAGAATCCTTTAGATTCCTGTGTTACAGTTGTCTGTTCCATTTTTATCCAATCATTAAGATTACACCTTATTATATATAGGTGCATTTATAACATTTACTTCAATTTCTCTGCAGCAAACTTACCCATTGCCTCATATCCCTTAGGATTAAGATGCAACCAGTCGTCAGAATATTCTGCTTTCAGACGCTGAGGGTCTTTCGGATCGCGGGTCAATTCATCGAAATCGATAACCTCGTCAAAGGCACCGCTCGTTCTGATCCATTCATTCACGGTCTGTCGCATCGCCTCGTGCCAGTAAGAATACCAGCCGTTTCCCTTGGTTGGGGTGATGGTTCCGCCATACACCTTGATTCCCTTTGCCTTGGCTTTCGCTATCAGCACCTTGTAGCAGGCAATCAGGGTATCTGTCACATGCTCATAATTTCTGCCGCAGCAGCCGATGTCGTTGGTTCCCTCGAAGATGATGAGTTTATCCACACCTGCCTGTCCCAGAATATCACGGTCGAAACGCTTCATGGCTGGTTCGCTCAATCCACCTTGCACCACGCAGTTGCCACCGATTCCAAGATTCAACACGCCGTATGGCTTCTCTGCATTCAGGGCATCCGAGAGGAAATCGGTCCAGCGGTTCTGATGGTTAGTAGTACTTCCACGGCCATCGGTAATAGAGTTTCCGAGGATAGCTACCACAGGGGTAGCCTTATCGGTCTTCACATCAATGGCAGAAAGATTATACCAGTGGTCAGCCTTTTCCTGCTTATCGAAAGCTGCATCCGTTGGTTTCACCGCCTTGCCCTTCACATTACTTACGATATAAGATGTGGTACGTGAACCACGATGAGATGTTGCATTCACTGGAGTCTGCTTGCCATAATCAATGGTAATCGTGAGGCGCTGTCCACTCTTCAAGGCATATTTCAAATCATCTGAGAAGATAGCCTTACCAGGAGCAATGGTTACATTCTTCTTGCCATTGAATTTAAGATACTTCACCGTCTTGGTCTGAATTCCCCAGTTGCTAGGAACATCTGTATCTGCTATATACACCGATTTGATTTCTACCGGCTCCTTGCTCTGCTCGTTGCTGAGCTTCACTCTGAGTTCCTCTCCGCCAAAGGAAACATGAACTATCTGTCGACAAGAACGGTTGCTCAAGCTTTCCTTAGGCATATCTCCTTTACCAGTCCATTCCACTGCAGTAGCCCAAGATCCTTTCCATACCTTCTGGGCAAAAGCTACAGAACTTGACGTAGCCAATACGAGCGCCAGCGATAAGATTTTGATTGTTTGTCTATTCATTGTTATTATGATGCTTTTAATGTTTCTATTGTTGTTGACGATGCAAATTTACTAATAAGTAATGAAATAACAGGCATTTAATAGTTACCATTACTTTTCTATTTGTTTCATACCTGCAAAAAGAGCGCAAAAAGATAAAGAAACAAAAAGAAATGAAACATTTTGTTGCATTAGAATTTGTTTCTTTCATTGTTTTTTGTTACTTTTGCAGCCGTAACAACCTAATTTAAACAAGAAAACGGACAGAAAACATGAAGCATATCAGACATTGCCTCACGGCACTCTTCGCTATCGCCATCTCGCTCATGGTATGGGCAGACAGTGGTGAACTCTTCACTTCAGGCAAGCTATCCAGTTCACTCATCAACTGCATTGTGCAGGATAAATACGGATATATCTGGGTGGGAACCGAATACGGACTCAGCAAGTTTGACGGCTACCGCTTTACCAACTATCTGCACAATGAAGAAGACACAACCTCCATTACCGACAACATTATCTCCGACCTGCTGGTAGATAAGAAAGGTAACCTATGGATAGGTTGTGCCAAGGGACTGATGCGCTATAATTATGAGACGAACGACTTCGCCCGTCTCCAGTTTCCTGATGGCAGAAAGCCACGTATCTATTCAATGGTAGAAAGTCACAATGGCGATATTCTGCTGGGTACAGCAGGATATGGTCTCTATTCTGTAAAAGGCAGAAATACCCAGAAAGGAACAGACGACCTTTTCACTATCAGACAGGAAAGGCAATACGCTGAGCGCGATTCTGATGTATTCTTTACCCATATCTACGAAGATAAGCATCATTATCTCTGGCAGAGTAGCCACCTTTCTATCTTCACCCGTTTCATCAAGAAACAAGGCAAGGTGCAGCGCAAAGACTTCAAATCGCCATGCGGAGCACCTGTGGCTTTCATCCAGCATCGCCCGCAGACCATGCTCATCGTCTGTATGTATGGCATCGTCTATTATGATTACCGGACAGGCCGCATCGCTGATGCCGGCTACGACTTTGGCGGTTATCAGAATAATGTAACCATCAACAATGCTACCTTCGACCACGAAGGCAACCTCTATATCAGCACCTCTGAACATGGTGTTCTCATGATCAGAAAGGGAAGCAACAGGGTAGAACAGTTGGAGAACAGCAACAGCAGTTTCAATCTGGCTACCGCCTTCGTCAACGATATCATCGAAGATAAGGACAACAATCTCTGGATAGGATGTTACAACAAAGGTCTGTACCTGATCAACCAGCGCCAGCAGGCTTTCAACAGCTGGAGTTTCTCTGCACAGAACTACATCATCGGAAGCAGCGTTTCATCTATTGCACAAGGCGAAAATGGTGAAACATGGTGTACGGTACAGAACAGTGGTGTGTTCTGTTTTGACGCTTCAGGCAAGATTATCGCCCACCCTCAGTCACCTGCAGGTACCTGCATCATCTATAAAGACCGACGTGGCGATTACTGGATCAGCAATGGCAGCGCACTCTACAGCTACAACCCTCATACAGGTACATACCAGCAGAAACTCACCTTTACCAGCGCCGGCATCTACTGTATGACTGACGATGCACAGGGCAACCTTTACATTTCTGTATACAGCAAAGGCCTATATATATATAATGTGGAAAGCGGCAAGGTTACCGTTCTGAATATGCAGCAAAGAGGCGATAAAGGATTTCTCTGCAACGACTGGGTGCGAAGCATGGCGCTCGACCATACAGGCCATTTATGGATAGGAACCTCTAATGGAGTTTCCTGTCTCAATACCAAAACGCTCAGTTTCAAGGATTTCGGATGGCTCAACATTCTGAAAGACAGACAGGCAAATGGTATCTGCGAAGGAAAGAACGGCGATATTATCATCGGTACCGAAGAAGGACTCTATCTGTTTGACAGAAAGAGCAATAAGACGAAGAACTTCCCTCATGCGGAAGCATTGAAAGGCAAGCAGGTCTGCAGCATCATCAAAGACCAGAAGGGTGACTTGTGGGTAAGTACAACCATGGGCATCTGGCAGTACGAACAGAAGAACAGACAGTTTATCGGGCACATCAACGGCAACGGACTTACTACCCGTGAGTACGTGCTGGGCTCTTCCATGCATACCGCCAGCGATCTTATCGCCTTCGGAACCAGTGATGGTATCACAACCTTCTATCCTGACGTTGTCAGAGCCAAGAAGATGGAATTGGGAGATGTACATCTCACCAACTTCATCATCGACGGGAAGCCAATCAACTGTATGGTCAAAGACTTCAGCATTCCTTACTCCCAGAATTCATTCACTCTGGAGTTCTCGCTGCTCAACTACAGGAACACCGACAATATCAGTTTCCAATACCGCATCAACGACGGTAAATGGAACAGCACCAATGAGGGAGCCAATGCCGTAGCATTCAACAAGTTGAAACCGGGCGACTATACGCTGGAGGTGAGAGCTACCAGCAATGGCAGATATTCCAAGAATCCTACCATCATCAACATCAAGGTATGCGACCCTTGGTATGCATCACCCGAGGCATATCTCCTCTATATTCTGATCATAGCAAGCGTCATCCTGTATGTCATCTACACATACGAGCGCCGCCGCAAGGCAGACCTGGAAGAGACCAAGATGCAGTTCCTCATCAATGCCACCCACGACATCCGCTCGCCGCTGACATTGATCATGGGACCGCTCAACAAGCTGAAAACGAGATTAACAGATGACGAAAGCAAACAGGATATCGATACCATCGACCGCAATGCCCAGCGCCTCCTGCTTCTGGTAAACCAGATACTTGATGAGCGAAAGATAGACAAGAACCAGATGCATCTCCATTGCCAGGAGACTCCGCTCAAGGATTTCCTGCATGGCATCGTATCGCTCTACCGCTTCAATGCACAGGAGCGCAACATCACCCTTTCGCTCAAAGAAGACGAAAGCCTCAGCAGCGATAAAGGCAAGCTGAAGGTTTGGATAGACCGCATCAACTTTGACAAGGTTATCTCCAACCTGCTCTCCAATGCCATGAAGTATACCTTTGATGGCGGAAAGATTACTGTTATCATAGGTAAAGACGAAAAGAATGCAACCATCAGGGTAGAAGATACAGGCATCGGACTGAAGGAAGAGAAGACTGACCGCCTCTTCGAACGTTTCTACCAGGGGAGCAACAGCAGCGGACTCCATATCGAAGGAACCGGTATCGGGCTCAACCTCTGTAAGGCGTTTGTAGAAATGCACGGAGGCAAGATCAAGGCCTACAACCGTACCGACGGCATCAAGGGTTCCTGCTTCGAAGTAAGCATTCCACTGGGCAACAGCCATCTGCAGCCAGGCGAGATACTGGAAGAAGAAGACAAGAAGGAGCAGGAGATTACCAAAAAGAAAGTACAGGCCAACCGTAACTTCAATATCCTGATAGTTGACGATGACAGCGAGATTGCCCAATACATCAAGACCGAACTGAGCGACTGGTACCGCTTTGAGCATGCCTGCAACGGCAAGGAAGGTTTGAAGATGCTGCTCACCGGCAAGTACGACCTCGTGATAAGCGATGTGATGATGCCGGAGATGGATGGAATCACCATGCTCAAGAACATCAAGAACAACAGCAACATCAGCGATATTCCTGTCATCCTGCTCACCTCGAAGAGCGAGGTGGAACACCGGTTGGAAGGACTTCGCAGAGGAGCCGATGCTTTCCTGGCAAAGCCTTTCGACATGGAAGAGTTGCACATCCTTATCGACAACCTGGTGGATAATGTGCGACGTATCCGCGGCAAATACAGCGGAGCACAGGGTCAGAAGGCGAAGATTGAGCAGATTCAGGTAAAGGGCAATAACGATGCCCTGATGGAACGCGTGATGAAATATATCAACGCCCACCTTGCCGATCCCGACCTCAATGTAGAGAAACTTACCGAGGAGGTAGGTATCAGCCGTGCACAGCTCCACCGTAAGCTGAAGGAGATTGCTGGTGTTTCTGCCGGAGAATTTATACGTAACCTCCGACTGGAACAGGCGGCACGACTCATCGAAGAGGGGCAGATTAATATCACGCAGGTAGCCTACTCTGTAGGGTTCAACAACCAGACCCATTTCTCTACCGTGTTCAAAAAACACTATGGCATGTCGCCTAGCGAGTATGCTGAAACAAAGAGAAATGAGAAATAAACAACAAATAGAAGAGAATAAGGTATTTTTTCGTATCTTTGCAGCAGAAACAATAATAATACAAACTAACGATCTGGAAAGATATGAAGAAATACCTCATTTTATTATTTACAGTACTTACATCACTCCATGTTTCTGCACAGAGTGATGGTTCACAGTTATGGCTCGGAAAGCAGTATGCTAACTCATGCCAAGTCATCTCACAGTTGCCTAATGATGCAACAGCCAAGATTGCCAAGCAGGAGTTGGAAAACAACTGGCGTGGCAAGAATGTAGAGCTCAAGATAGACAAGGCTCTGAATCTTGGCGAGGGCTATAACATCTACGCCCATCCTGCCCAGCAAGGCGACAACATTCAGTACGAAGCAACTATCACCGCCAGCAATCCTATCGGTTTGCTCTATGGTGCCTACGAGCTGATTCGTCTTCAGAACACTGATGCCTACAACACAGGTAGCGGTAATCAGCAGAACTTCAGCAAAGCTATCGATGAGACCGAGAAGCCACAAGTGGGTCTCCGCATTCTTAACCATTGGGATAATCTCGATGGCAGCATCGAACGTGGCTATGCCGGAAAGAGCATCTTCAAATGGGAAGAAATCAAACTCGGAAAGAACGGTAAGGGCGGCAGCATCAGCAAGAGTCTTCACGACCGTCTCATCACCTATGCCCGTGCCAACGCCTCTTTGGGCATCAACGGCAGCGTACTGAACAATGTAAACGCATCGCCAAAGATGATGACTGCAGAATATATTAATAAGGTGAAGATCATCGCCAACATCCTGCGTCCTTATGGTATCCGGGTATACCTCAGCATCAACTTCGCTTCGCCTATGGCTTTAGGCTACACCAAGACTGCCGACCCACTGGATAAGAAGGTACAGCAGTGGTGGAAGAAGAAGGCAAAAGAGATATATGCTACCATCCCAGACTTTGGCGGATTCCTCGTAAAAGCCAATTCTGAAGGACAGCCTGGTCCTGGCGACTACCACCGCACACATGCCGATGGAGCCAACATGCTTGCCGATGCCGTCAAACCATACGGCGGCATCATCATGTGGCGAAGCTTTGTATATGGTGCTAACCATAAGGGAGAAGACCGTGTGAAGCAAGCTGTCAGCGAATTCAAAGGTATGGATGGCAAGTTCCGTGACAACGTAATCCTACAGTCTAAGAATGGTCCGCTCGACTTCCAGCCTCGTGAGCCATACGCTCCTATCTTCGACAACATCAAACAGACTCCTCAGATAGCAGAACTTCAGATTACCCAGGAATATCTTGGTCAGTCTAAGCATCTCACCTATCTCGCTCCTATGTGGAAGGAATTCTTTGGCTTTGTTAATCCAGACAAACTGGTTGGAATCTCAGGTGTAGCCAATATCGGTGATGATGCCAACTGGTGTGGTCATCCGTTCTCACAGGCAAACTGGTATGCTTTCGGCAGATTGGCATGGAATCCTTCGCTTACAGCAGAAGAGATTGCTCACGAATGGCTCGTACAGACCTACGAAAACCAGGACGAGAAATTTACCAAGCCGGTAGAGATGATGATGATGACTTCGCGCGAAGCTTGCGTCAACTATATGATGCCTTTGGGTTTGCATCATATCTTCAAGTTCGACCACCACTACGGTCCTGAACCTGATGGTTTCATCGCAAGTTATCCTCTGGAATGGTGCCCGGTATACTACCATAAGGCAGATGCACAGGGCGTAGGTTTCGACCGGTCATCCAAGGGCACAGATGCTGTCGGTCAGTACCCAGAACCATATCGCAGTCTGTATGATAACATCGAGACCTGTCCTGAAGAATATCTTCTCTGGTTCCACCATGTGCCTTGGACTTACAAGATGAAATCAGGAAGCACCCTCTGGCAGGAGCTCTGCATGAAGTACAACATGGGTGTAGCGATGGTTGAAGTATATCGCGACTTCTGGCACACCTCAGCCAAACAGTATATGAAGGGTCATGAACAGGAATGGCAACATACCGATTCATTACTCAATGTACAGTTGGAAAATGCAAAGGAATGGCGCAATACCTGTCTCAAGTATTTTCAAACCTTTTCTAAAATGAAGATCTATGAATAAGATCGTATTATCTTTTCTTGCATTATTATGCTGCATCAACATACAAGCTGGAGTGAAACTGCAGAAGCAAGGCTCTGCAACCCAGCTTGTTGTCAATGACAAGCCGATGCTTCTCCTGGCTGGTGAGTTGAGCAACTCTGCCGCAACGAGTCCTGCCGACATCAGGAAAGCATTGAAACAGATGAAGAATAGCGGAGTCAACTCAGTCTTCGTTCCTGCATATTGGGAATTTGTAGAACCTAATGAGGGCAAATATGATTTTGCACTTGTAGACAGCGTCATCACAACAGCCCGTAAACATGACTTGAAGATTGTCTTCCTATGGTTTGGTGCCTGGAAGAATTCCATGAGCTGCTATGCTCCACTATGGGTAAAGGAAAACACCAAGCGTTTCCCTCGTTCACTCACCGAGAATGGCAAGCCATTGGAGATATGCACTGCCTTCAGCGACAACCTGCTTCAAGCAGACAAACGAGCATTCTGCGAACTGATGAAACACATCAAAGCCGTAGACAGTCAGGAGAATACCGTTATCATGATGCAGGTAGAAAACGAAATCGGCATGCTCGAATCAGCCCGCGACCACTCTCCTCTTGCCGAAAAAGCTTACAGACAGCTAGTTCCTGCCCCATTACTCAAGGCACTCAAGCTCAAGAAGAAAGGTACATGGGCAGAAGTTTTCGGAACAGACCGTTATGCTGACGAGAAATTCCAGGCATATTACTATGCTAAATATGTAGAGCAACTAGCCTCAGCAGGCAAAGCCATCTACAATATTCCGATGTATGTAAATGCAGCAATGAACAGCCGTGGCAGAAAACCAGGCGAATATCCTTCTGCCGGACCACTTGCCCATCTGATTGATATCTGGAAATGCGGCGCACCAAGTATCGACATCTTTGCACCAGACATCTATGATACCGGTTACAAGGGATGGGTAGAGAAATACAAGCGTGCCGACAATCCTTTCTTCACTCCAGAAGTGAAATGCGATATCAATAGCGGCGTAAAAGCATATTATACCTTCGGCGAAACAGATGCTATCAGTTTCAGTCCGTTTGCTCTCGATGAAGCTAACTACAAGGTGAAGAACAGTCTCAGGCGTTCATATAAGGTTATCGACCAACTCTCTCCTATCCTGCTCCAGCATCAGGGAAAGGGCAAAAACTGGGGATTACTCTTCGACCAGAAAGACAAAGAGCGAATCATCGAAGATGGAGATATCACCATGACCTGCCGTCATTTCTTCACGCTACCATGGGATCCACGTGCTACAGATGGAAGTAAATGGCCTGAAGGCGGTGGCTTGATTGTGAAACTAGCCAAGAACGAATACATCATAGCTGGTAATGGTATCGTCGTAGTTTTCCAGAGCAAGACAGAAAAAGCACAAGCTGAAGAAAAGAAACTTGGTGAGGACGGATTTGTAGACAACGGTGGAACCGAAACAAAGAAACAAGCCACAACCTTCAAAGGCAAGCGTATCGGTATCGGATATGTAGACCAGGTTGAAGTAGACAAAAACGGCAAATTACAGTTTATCCGTCGTGATAACGGCGACCAGGACCACCAGGGGCGCCATGCCCGCATCTCATGTGGCGATAATAAAATACTCCACATCAAGCTATACGAATACTAAAACGTCTATATATAATAAGGTATAAAGGGGATTTGCAGCTGCATATCCCCTTTTTTCTGCTCTAATATGTCTATTTTATTGCTCATGAAACATTTTAAAACACGCAAGATACAAATTTTAACTGCACTTTACGAAAAAGAACATATCTTTGCAGCCGTAAACAATTAACAAAATAGTGAGTAATAAAC
>JAJXBQ010000082.1:0-13244 GCA_021640525.1 Segatella copri | reverse complement strand
CCTCCCGGTGCGTTCCTCCCATCCTTTAGCGAAACTTATGCCTATTCGTTGAAAATCAATGATTTACTGACAATCTGTCTTATTTTGGGTAGGTAAAAGATAGAAATAAGAGATATTTCCGGACAGAATGACAGAAGAAGGTGGTTTGAGTACGGGCTGAAGGCTCAGGTTCCTGAAGCAGCACGCCCTGAAGACCCAGGTTCCTTTCAGGGCGTGTGGGACTTACTGGCGAAAGTTCAGTACGCGAAGAAATGATAGGATTAGAATTCGCTCAGATTGCTTATTTCTTGATTTCTCTCAATTATCTTTTAAATATCCTTTAAATAATGCTATTTTATGGGGGGAAATGTTGTGTAATCAAAATAATCTTCGTACCTTTGCACCATCATAAATTATAATTTATAAGTTCAATGGCTGAAACAAAGAAAATCAAGACAGCGTTGGTGTCTGTCTTCCACAAGGATGGCTTGGACGAATTGCTCGCCAAGTTGAATGAAGAGGGTGTAAAATTCCTGAGTACTGGTGGTACCCAGAAGTTTATCGAATCTTTGGGTTATGAATGCGAGAAAGTTGAGGAGGTCACTACCTATCCATCTATCTTGGGTGGTCGCGTAAAGACTCTTCATCCTAAAATATTTGGAGGTATCTTGGCTCGCCGTGACAACGAGGGTGACCAGGAGCAGATGAAGGAATACGAAATCCCTTCTATCGATCTCGTCATCGTAGACTTGTATCCTTTCGAACAGACTGTAGCTAGCGGCGCTAGCGATGCTGATATCATCGAGAAAATCGATATTGGCGGTATCTCTTTGATCCGTGCAGGTGCCAAAAACTTCAAGGACGTGGTAATCGTTCCTAGCAAGGCTGAATACAGCGTATTGCTCGATATCCTGAAGAAGAAGGGTGCTGAGACTGATATCGAAGACCGCAAGATGTTTGCAGAGCGTGCATTCGGTGTAAGCTCTCACTACGATACTGCAATCCATGCATGGTTTGCTAAGTAAACTCTCGGAAAAATAAAGTAGTTAAGGAGTTAAGAAGTGAAAGAAGTCAGGACAAGTGTCTGCGGGATTCCATCCCCGGTATATGACAGACTGTTGCCGTGGCTTCTATGCTCCTTTAACTCCTTAACTCCTTAAATAAAAAGAAAATTTTAAGCTTAAAATAATTTAGAAACGAAATGGGATTTTTTTCATTTATTCAGGAAATCGCAATGGACTTGGGTACAGCCAATACCATCATTATCAGTGATGATAAGATTGTAGTGGATGAACCTTCTGTTGTAGCCCTTGACCGCCGCACCGACAAGATGATTGCTGTGGGCGAGAAGGCTAAGATGATGTACGAGAAGACTCATGATAATATCCGTACTATCAGACCATTGCGTGATGGCGTGATTGCCGACTTTACTGCCTGTGAGCAGATGATGCGTGGATTGATTAAGATGGTTCATACTGGTAGCCGTCTCTTCTCTCCTTCACTCCGTATGGTTATCGGTGTACCTTCTGGTTCTACCGAGGTTGAGCTTCGTGCTGTGCGCGACTCTGCCGAGCATGCCGACGGACGTGATGTATATTTGATTTTTGAGCCAATGGCTGCCGCTATCGGTATTGGTATCGATGTTGAGGCTCCAGAGGGTAATATGATTGTTGATATAGGTGGTGGTTCTACCGAAATCGCTGTCATCTCATTGGGTGGTATCGTATCGAACAACTCAATCCGTACAGCCGGTGACGACCTTACTGCCGATATCCAGGAATATATGAGCCGTCAGCACAACGTGAAGGTTTCTGAGCGTATGGCTGAGCGTATCAAGATTCATGTGGGTTCAGCTCTGACCGATCTGGGGGATGAGGCTCCAGAAGATTTCATCGTACATGGTCCTAACCGTATTACAGCGTTGCCTATGGAGGTACCTGTATGCTACCAGGAGATTGCTCACTGTCTGGATAAGACCGTGGCAAAGATTGAGAACGCTGTACTCTCAGCATTGGAGAACACACCTCCTGAGCTCTATGCCGATATCGTGAAGAATGGTATCTGGCTCTCTGGTGGTGGTGCTTTGCTCCGCGGTCTCGACAAGCGTTTGCAGGATAAGATCAATATCCCATTCCACATCGCAGAAGATCCATTGCACAGTGTTGCCAAGGGTGCTGGTATTGCGTTGAAGAATGTAGACCGTTTCTCATTCTTGATGAGATAATCAGAACTTATTCTAATAGTAAGAATAAAGTATGCGCAACCTTTTAGAGTTTTTAGCGAAATACAACCATTGGTTTGTCTTCCTGATTCTTGAGGTGGTGAGTATGGTGCTGTTGTTTCAGTATAACAGCTATCAGGGCAGTGCCTGGTTCTCCTCGGCTAATGCCGTAACGGGTAAGTTGTATGAATGGGATGCGAATGTAGAAACATTCTTCTCACTTACCAAGGTGAACCAGGAACTGACACAGCGCAATGCGTATCTCGAACAGGAGGTGCAGAAACTTTCCGACAGTCTCGTGTGCGTGACCAAGGATAGCAGCATCTACCATCGTGACCAGTTTGCATTGCTGAGAAACTATCGTCTGATTCCGGCTAAGGTAGTGGCGAATAGTGTCGATAAACCCGGCAACCTGATGACAATTGACAAGGGTAGCGCGGATGGCATCCACAAGGATATGGGTGTAATCAGCGGTACGGGTGTTGTGGGTATCGTGTATCTGGTGGCAGAACATTACGCTATCGTGATTCCGGTATTGAACACGAAGTCGAACATCAGTTGTATGATTCAGAATAGAGGCTATTTTGGCTATCTGCGCTGGAAGGGTGGTGTGTCTGACCTTGCCTATCTGGAAGAGGTGCCACGTCATGCTCACTTTAAATTGGGTGACTATGTGGTAACGAGTGGCTATTCTGCAGTCTTCCCTCCTGGAGTGAGAGTAGGCAGGATATTGCACGTGTTCAACTCCGCCGATGGACTGTCGTATCGCGTACAACTTCGCCTCTCTACCGATTTTGCCCGTCTGCGTGATGTATGTGTAATTGATGATGCCGCCATGAAAGAGCGGTTGGAGATTATGCGTGCAGCACAGGATAGCATCGAAACAAATGGAGACAATAATCAATAATGACGTATAGTAAGAGGATATAAAAAGCAATGAGTATAGATTTAGTGAAAAGACTAGCTACCTTTGTGGTGCTCGTGCTGGTACAGGGATTGGTGTTTAATCATATTCATCTATTCAATTGTGCCACCCCCTTGCTGTATATCATTATGGTACTGCATTTCCGCCGCAACCATCCTAAATGGGCGGTGTTATTGTGGTGCTTTATGATGGGGCTTTGTGTGGACGTATTTGCCAATACGCCAGGTGTTGCAGCAGCTTCGATGACTGCCGTAGGACTGCTACAACCTTATTTGTTTGAACTTTTCGTACCGCGTGACAGCGCCGACGATCTGGAACCGTCCATGCGTTCTGTCGGCGTAGGTGCATATTGCTGGTACGTATTCTTCATCATTCTCGTTTATAATCTATTGTTCTTTACACTCGAAACATTCAATTTCTTTAATTGGGTTCACTGGTTGGAATGTATAGGCGGAAGTACGGTTATCACTTATATATTGGTGATGGCGACAGAAAGTTTCAGAAAGTAAGATTCCGGATAAGTGATGAGAGAGAATAGAACACGATTTTTAGTTTGCTATATATAATAAGGTATGTTGGATTACAATCTTGAAAAGCGTAGATTCGTTATCGGTGGAGTGGCCATAGCTATTGTGGTCATTTACATGATTCGTCTGTTTACGCTTCAGATTATGAGCGACGACTACAAGAAGAATGCCGACAGTAATGCCTTCTTGAAGCATATTGAGTTTCCCGCCCGTGGTGCCATTTACGACCGTAATGGTAAGCTGTTGGTGTATAATCAGCCGTCTTACGATCTGATGGTGGTCATGAACGAGGAGAGCGGCAGGCTTGATACGATGGATTTCTGTAATTCGCTGGGTATTACGAAAGAGTTTTTTATCAAGCGAATGAACGATATCAAGGACCGCTCTAAAAACCCGGGCTATTCGCGCTATACCCAGCAGCTTTTTATGGGACAGCTGAGCGATAGGGATTTCAGTGTGTTCCAGGAGAAGATGTTCCGATTCCCCGGTTTCTATGTCCAGAAACGTACCGTCAGAGAATATACCTACCCTTATGCAGCCCATGTGCTGGGTGATGTGGGTGAGGTTTCGCAAAGCGATATTGAGGATGATGACTACTATCAGGCTGGTGACTATATCGGAAAACTGGGTATCGAGAAGTTTTATGAGAAGCAACTGCGTGGTGAGAAGGGTGTGAAGATCATGCTGAGAGATGCCCACGGAAGAATACAGGGTAGCTATCAGAATGGTAAACTCGACCAGAAACCTGTGGCAGGAAAGGACCTGACGCTGGGATTGGATGTCAAGTTGCAAGCCTTGGGCGAACGTCTGCTGCAGGGTAAAATCGGCAGTATCGTTGCCATCGACCCTAGAACGGGCGATGTGCTGGCTATGGTTTCTTCTCCTTCTTACGATCCAAGACGTCTGGTGGGTAGAAACCGCGGCAAGATGCACAAGTGGCTCTCGCGTAATCCTTGGAAACCGCTCCTGAACCGTAGTATTCAGGGTCAGTATCCTCCGGGTTCTACCTTTAAGACCAGCCAGGCGCTGACCTATCTTACTGAAGGTATCATCACACCGGGAACAGCATTCCCATGTAATCATGGTTTCTCTTATAAGGGTCTGCATGTAGGCTGTCATGGTCACCCGTCGCCTATTGCGCTGGTTGATGCCATCAGTACCTCTTGTAACGGTTACTTCTGTTGGGGTCTTTACTATATGATAGGTAACCGCAAGAAGTATGGCAGCGTACAGAATGCGATGACCGTATGGAAAAATTATATGGTGAGCATGGGATTCGGATATAAGTTGGGCATCGACTTGCCTGGCGAGAAACGCGGTCTGATTCCGAATGCACAGTTCTATGATAAGGCTTACAATGGTTCATGGAACGGACTGACGGTAATCAGTATTTCTATCGGTCAGGGTGAGGTTAACCTCACGCCGTTGCAGATAGCCAACCTGGGTGCTACCATTGCCAACAGGGGATACTATTATGTGCCTCATGTAGTGAGAAAGGTGAAGGGAGAACCGCTTGATACGCTCTATACCCGACGCCATTATACCAAGGCTTCCCGACGGGCTTACAACTATGTGGTAGCCGGTATGAGAAGTTCGGCGCTGAAGGGAACCTGTAAGTTGCTCGGCCGCTACGATTTCGAAGCTTGCGGCAAGACGGGTACGGCACAGAACCGTGGCCACGACCACTCTGTATTCATGGGCTTTGCTCCGATGAACAACCCGAAGATTGCCATTGCCGTGTATGTAGAGAATGGTGGTTGGGGTGCTGACTATGGTGTGCCTATCGGCGGTCTGATGATGGAACAGTATCTCAAGGGTAAGTTATCTCCTGATTCTGAGCGCAGGGCTGCAGAGATGCAGGCCCGTAGAATCGCCTACGGATTAAGCAGTAGATAGTTTTCAGTTAATAGTTTATAGTTGATAGTTTATAGATTATGATCGATAATAAACAACCTAGTGTGCTTGCTTCACTTGACTGGTGGACGATAGGTATTTATCTGGCACTCCTCATCTTCGGATGGGTGAGCGTCTGTGGAGCCAGCTATAACTATGGTGACAACGAGATATTCAGTCTGGGTGCCCGCTCGGGTATGCAGATTATATGGATTGGCACATCCATAGCACTGGGATTGGTAATCCTGCTGCTTGATGACCGGTTTTATGATACCTTCTCGTATGTCATCTATGGCGTCCTGATACTCTTGCTCTTTGCTACGATATTCAATCCGCATAGCATCAAGGGCTCCCACTCCTGGCTGGTGTTGGGACCGCTCCGACTGCAACCGGCTGAGTTTGGTAAGTTTGCTACGGCTCTGGCGGTAGCCAAGTTTATGTCAAGCTATGGTTTCAGTATGCAGAACCTGAAGCATTTCATGGCAGCCGTAGGCATTATCGTTCTGCCGATGCTCTGTATCGTAGGTCAGCGCGAAACGGGTTCTGCCTTGGTTTATCTTTCATTCTTCCTCATGCTTTACCGCGAAGGAATGCCGGGTGCCATTCTCTTTACCGGCGTGTCGATGGTGGCTTACTTCGTAGTGGGTGTGAAGTATGAGAACGTGATGATGTGGGATACCTATACTTCTGTGGGTAAGTTTGTCGTGCTTCTGCTGGTGCAGATTTTTACGGCTGGCATGGTGAACTCCTATACGGGCGACAGGAAACAGGCACTGATAATCCTTTCCTATTCGGTAGGCATTACGCTGCTCTTCGTGCTCTTTTCTACCTATGTCATTCCGTTCGACATTGTGTGGATCCAGCTCTTCCTGTGTGCTATGCTCATCGGATTCCTGGTTTATCAGGGACTGAGAACCCGGTTCCGGAATTACTTCCTCATCTCCATCTTTTCGTTGGGAAGTATCGCTTTCTTCTATTCTGCCGATTATGTGCTGAATCATGTGATGGAACCTCATCAGAGAGTGCGTATCAATGTGCTGCTGGGACTGGATGAAGATTTGGCTGGTGCGGGATATAACGTGCATCAGAGTGAGATAGCCATTGGTTCCGGCGGACTTCAGGGCAAAGGTTTCCTCAATGGAACGCAAACCAAGCTGAAGTTCGTGCCTGAGCAGGATACAGACTTTATCTTCTGTACGGTAGGCGAGGAGGAAGGTTTCTTCGGTTCGGCAGGCGTGCTGCTGCTTTTCCTGGCTTTGATATTGCGGTTGATACATCTGGCTGAGCGGCAACCTTATAAATTCGGGCGTATCTACGGCTATTGTGTCCTGTCGGTATTCCTCTTCCACCTGTTTATTAATGTGGGAATGGTGCTGGGTTTAACACCGGTTATCGGTATTCCGCTCCCGTTCTTCAGTTATGGTGGCAGTTCGTTATGGGGATTTACCATCCTTCTTTTCATCTTCTTGAGAATTGATGCGGGAAGGAACTTAGTGAGAAGTTAAAAAAAAGAGTGAACAGATTGTTGATGAATCTATTCACTCTTTTTTTTATTGTATCTTTGAAATCTTGATGCCGATGTCACTCACACCGGGCAGGATTTCTCTTTTCATATCATGTCTGATGGTTACGTGTATGGAATCGCCCTGATGCATCTGATAGATGTTGATAGGGAAGTTATACTGATAGTAGCTGATACCCTGTCCTTTGCTCACGCCGTTGTTGTCAATCAGCTGGCAGTTTACCGTATCTATCTTGCATTCGTCAGGTATCTTTCTGTTTTGGTGATAAACCGTCTGTTCTACGATGAGCGTAAGTCCCATGAACGGATAGGCACCTGTAATGCGAAGTCCTAAGCTTTGCCTGTAATGCCCTGCCTCGAGTAGAGGTGATACTTCGAATGATAGGGTGTCGTTCTTCTCCCATCCAGCAATCGGTGTATGGGCATACTCATCGTATACGGTCGAACCGCTGCAGGCAGAGAGAATGTGAACGATCGCTGTCAAAACGATGAAATAAACAGTCTTTTTCATCTTTTTCTAGCTCCTATTCTTTATTCTTGTGGGGCATTATTGCCCTGTGGCTTGTTGCCATTCTGAGGGGCGTTGTTGCCTTGTGGCTTGTTGCCATTCTGCGGCTTGTTCCCCTTGTTAGGTCGTCTGTCGTTTCTTGGCTGGCGGTTGTCACCCTTAGGATGATTGCCCTGATTACGGTTGTCGCGGCGCTGGTTGTTTGGCTTGCCTTCATTCTTCTGAGGTTTGTTGTCGCCATTCTGCGCGCGGTTCTCGTTCTTCTGAGGCTTGTTGTCTCCCTCCTGCTGGCGAGGTCCCTTGTTCTTATTGTTCTTCTTCTTCTTTTTCTTAGCCTTGTCAAAGCGGCTCAAATCAGCTTCGGCAAGCAGGTCGGTTGGCTTGGCTACAGGTTTTGCCTTACCGTCTTCCAGCAGACTCAATGGCTTCTCGCCCTGACGGTTCATTTCGATGATAGCCTTGGCACGCTCGATGCTGATGGTTTCGAGGTTGGAAGCAAGGTTCTTGTCAGAAGAGTAGGTGATAAGGCCAGCCAGGATATCCACCTTGAACTGATGGAAATCACCGTCGGCAGTCTGCAGTACGGCATCCTTAGGAGGCAACTTTCTGCTAGCCTCTACATAGCTGTCTACCTCGTAGTTGAGACAGCACTTCAGTTTGGCGCACATACCGGCAAGTTTCTGAGGATTCAGAGAGATGTCCTGGTAGCGTGCTGCATTGGTGCTGACGCTGATGAAGTTCTTCATCCAGGTAGCGCAGCAGAGTTCTCTGCCGCAAGGACCCGTTCCACCGATGCGGCCTGCTTCCTGTCGTGCACCGATCTGTTTCATCTCAATGCGTACATGGAAGGTATCGGCAAGAACCTTGATGAGCTGGCGGAAGTCCACACGTTCGTCAGCGATGTAATAGAAGATAGCCTTGTTGCCGTCTCCCTGATATTCTACATCACCTATTTTCATCTTCAGTCCTAGATCTTTAGCTATCTGGCGGCTCTGGATCATGGTGCCGTGTTCACGGCTCTTAGCCTCCTTGCATTTGTCAAGATCCACCTGTTTGGCGATACGGTAGATACGCTTGATATCATCCTGCGACTTGAGGTTTGCCTTCTTAATCTGGAGTTTTACCAGTCTTCCGGTCAGCGTAACCACACCGATGTCGTGACCCGGGTTAGCCTCTACCGCTACTATATCGCCCTTCTTCAGGTCGAGGTTATTCACATTGTGGTAATATCCCTTACGGGTATTCTTGAACTGTACCTCCACTAGGTCAGTACTTTCAGCATTGCCGGGTACATCGGCAAGCCAGTCGTATGTGTTGAGCTGTTTGTCCTGTCTTCCTACGCCCTTAGCGCACAGACCACGGTCGCAGCCGTTACACATCCTGAATTTCATATTTTTGTAATCCACGATAATCTAATTTATAATGTATAATTTATAATGTCTAATTTATAATGAACAATGAACAGAACTTTCGTAAGTTTTGCCCCACACGCCCTGTTTTGCTCCATACGCCCTGAAAGGGCAGAAGCTCCTAGCCCAGGGCATCGCCCTGGGTTATTACGGGCGCTAGTTTGTCGCCCTGTAAGGGCAAAAGCTTTAAAACTCCAGGCAAGACATAAAGCTTTTGCCCTTACAGGGCGCCTTGTTGTCTGCCATTATACCCAGGGCGATGCCCTGGGCTAGGAGCTTCTGCCCTTTCAGGGCGTGCTGCTTCCAGTCTTCACTTCCTTAAAAGTAGGACGATGATTTTGAGCGCCATATCGAAGAAAACGATTTTGGCATTGGCATTTTGCGAAATCATGCGCTTGCTGTCTTCGAAGAGGTTGGAGATGTCAATGATGTTTGCCTCGTTGATGAAGCGGGCAAAGTTCTTGGCAAAGTTCTCCTCATCCTGTGTCATGTAGCTCAGTTCCGGATTCCGGAAGTTGTACATGAAACTTTCTCTGAGCATGTGCATAAAGTAGTCGAGCATGCGTTTCTGCTTTTCTCTTCCGAAGGTTGCTATCACATCGGTCCACTTCTTGAGGTCACCTATCTTGCGCATGTAAGCCAGTCGCATCAGCATGATGAACATGTCGAGATGCTGCCGGTTTTCGTTTCCTGCATCCAGTTCTTCTAGTGCGAGGTTCCAGTTGCCGTTGGCGATACGGGCTATGCGGTGTGCCATGTCTGGCTCCAGCGCTCTCCGCTCCGTCAGCGCTTTTTCCATCTCAGCGGTTTCTATCTTCCTGAAGTCGATACGCTGCGTACGGCTTCTGATGGTTTCGAGCAGCAGTTCCGGATTCTCGCTTACCAGCAGGAATACCGTCTGGCGTGGCGGCTCCTCCAGCAGTTTCAGTATCTTGTTGGCACTCTGGATGGTCATACGTTCCGGGAGCCATATCAGACTTATCTTATATCCGCCCTGACTCGACATCATCATCAGTTCGTGAGAGATGGCATCGGTTTCTTCTACAGTGATGATAGCCTGTTTGTTATAGTCGGCATCCGTCTTGCCCATCTTCAGCATCCAGTCGCTAATCTGGATGTAGGGACCTTTAGAAAGCAGCAGCTCTCTCCATTCCTTGATGAAGTCGAGGCTCACCGGTTTGTGTTCGCTGCCCATATTGGCGGTCTTGATGGTAGGAAAGGTGAAGTGGAGGTCCGGATGTTCCCATTTCCTGAGCATTGGTGAATCGCCCAGAAGATAGCTGGCAAAAGCCAGTGCCATCGCCAGTTTGCCGCAACCCTGCGGACCGCAGAACATCAGCGCATGGGGCAAACGGTTCTCCTGAACCATCTCCATAAGACGGTTCCATACTTCTTGCTGACCTATAACTTCATTTCTTTGCATTTAAAACAGAATTTTTGCTATTTGCTTGACGCTGTCTACAGCCGATACGGTGAAGAAGTGAACATTGTTGTAACCATGTTCGAAGAGATCTTGCACCTGAGCGGTAGTCCACTCGATACCGAGCTGCTTGGCATCATCGTCAGTTTTACATTTCAATACCTCCTGTGCGAGTTCTTCAGGAATATCGCAGTGGAAGGTTTTCGGCACTACTGTGAGCTGGCTCAACTTGGCGAAAGGCTTGATGGCAGGAATGATAGGAATGGTTACGCCTATCTGCCGTGCCTTTTCAACGAAAGCATAGAACTTCTCGTTGTCGTAGAAGAGCTGGGTAACGGCATACGCTGCGCCCAACTGTTGTTTCTCCAGCAGATGCAGCATATCCATTTCGAGGTTTGGCGCCTCTTCATGCTTCTCCGGATAGCAGGCAACACCGCAGCAGAACTTGTCGCCCGGGTGCTTGATGGGTGTGCCGTCAAAGAAGAAACCGTCATTAAACTGATTCACCTGCTTCAGGAGGTCGGTGGCATGGGCATGACCGTTCTCGGTTGGTGTAAACTGCCGGTCTTCTTTCGCCTTGTCTCCTCGCAGAACGAGAATGTTGCTGATGCCCAGAAACTGGAGGTCGAGCAGTTCGTACTCGATGTCTTCCTTCGTAGCACCGCTGCAGATAATATGAGGGATGACAGGTATGTCGTACTTATTCTGTATAGCGCCTGCGATGGCCACGGTGCCAGGGCGGCGGCGTACACGCTGGCGAGTGAGGAGACCGTTTTCCAGTTCCTTGTATACATACTCGCTATGGTGCGTAGTGATGTTGATAAAGCGGGGACCAAACTCGCTCATCGCATCGATGGTATGGAAGAGTGCTGCTGTTCCGTTACCTTTCAGCGGAGGTAAAACCTCGAACGAAAATCCTCGCTTATCGCCCTGCTGATGTAGAAAATCTGCTATGTTCATATTACCTAAATTCTATGTTTCTTCTTATTTTGGTGCAAATTTACAAAAAAAATAGGGGAAAACCGCATGTTGAACGTAATATTTATAAAGAAAAAACGTATATTATTAGGTGGAGATTGATTTTTGGCATGAAAAAAGAAGATTTCCTGCCGGTAAATGCTACGCTATTCTACAGAAAAGTGATTAAAATTTAAGCCTAAAAAATAATGGAACAAAAACAAACAGGCTCTAGAGCCTATCTTATTTCAATTGTGATGGTAGCCGTTTTGGGCGGCTTGCTTTTCGGTTATGATACCGCGGTAATCTCGGGAGCCGAAAAGGGTTTGCAGGCATTCTTCATGGGTGCTGAGGATTTTACCTATACCGATTTCTGGCATGGATTCACTTCTTCCAGTGCCCTGATTGGTTGTATCATCGGTTCGGCGCTTTCGGGTGTGCTGGCTTCTAACTGGGGCCGTAAGCGTTCGCTGATCTTTGCGGGTGTGATGTTCTTCATCTCTGCATGGGGATCTATGTGTCCTGAGTCTTTGGTGTTGCCAAAGGGCGAACCTAATCTTACGCTTCTCATCGTGTTCAACCTCTATCGTGTGATTGGCGGTATCGGTGTGGGTCTGGCATCTGCTGTATGTCCGATGTATATCGGTGAGATTGCGCCTAGCAACATTCGTGGTATGTTGGTCAGCTGGAACCAGTTTGCCATCATCTTCGGTCAGCTGGTGGTTTATTTCGTCAACTTCTTCATTCTTGGCGATCATATTGCTCCTGCTATCCAGAGTGTGGGCAATGGTATGAACCAGATTCTGAACGGTGGCGAGGCTGCCTGGGCTATCGAAACCGGATGGCGCTATATGTTTGGTTCTGAGATGGTTCCTGCGGGCTTGTTTGCTCTGCTTATCTGTTTCGTACCGGAGACTCCCCGTTATCTTGCCATGGTTGGTCAGGATGCGAAGGCTGAGCGTATCCTGGCTCGCATCAATGGTGCTGAGGAGGCTAAGAAGATTTTGGATGACATCAAGAATACGGTTACTGAGAAGAAGGAGAAACTGCTTACTTACGGTGTGCTCTGTATCTTCGTAGGTGTGATGCTCTCTGTATTCCAGCAGGCTGTAGGTATCAATGCCGTGCTCTATTATGCTCCTCGTATCTATGAGGCTATGGGCTTTGACAATCCGATGGTATTGACTGTATTCAACGGTATCGTGAACCTCGGTTTCACCTGTGTAGCCATCTTTACGGTAGAGAAGTTGGGACGTAAGCCTTTGCTCATTACCGGTTCTCTGGGCATGGCATTGGGGGCCATCGGTGTAGCCATCACCTTCGGTAATCCTAATCTGCAGTTGTTGTGCATGGTATCCATCATGGTTTATTCTGCATCGTTCATGTTCTCTTGGGGACCAATCTGCTGGGTACTTATCGCCGAGGTATTCCCTAATACGATTCGTGGTGCTGCCGTAGCGATTGCCGTAGCCTTCCAGTGGATTTTCAACTGGATTGTTTCTACCTCTTTCGTTCCGATGGCTAACAGCCTGGGCTATTGGTTCACCTATGGTCTGTATGGTGTTATCTGTATCCTCGCTGCCATCTTTGTATGGAAGCTCGTTCCTGAGACCAAGGGTAAGACACTGGAGGATATGACCAAGCTTTGGAAGAAAAACTAAGTTCTTATTCTGTGAAATATCTAGACCGCCAGGCGTAGAAAGAAACGCCTGGCGGTCTTTCTTTATGCCCCCGGCTCGTCAGCTTAATCCATACCATGATATGATTTAATTTTTCCATTTTCGTTTTTCTCTTTAAATTGTTAGTGGCCTACCGATTGGGGCAAGCTCGGTGTCCTTCATCGGGAGGAGAATCACATTCTCCGCGCTTTCATGATGCAAAAG
>JAJXBQ010000349.1:0-2215 GCA_021640525.1 Segatella copri | reverse complement strand
AGGAAGCAGCCTCCTTGCCTGCTATGCCACGGGCAACGTAACCAGTACGGGTAGTAGCACTGGCTATATGCATATCGGCGGCTTTTTGGGAAATAACTACACCACCGTGACCGCCTGCTATTGGAAGAACAATCATGAACAAGGCATCGGCTACAATAAAGAAAACATCGTCCCCGAAGCCACGAAGGTGGACGGCACTTACGTTACCTGGCAGAAAGCCGTTGATGCCATGAACACCGCCTTGCAGAACGCAGGCTCAAAGTGGCGTTACGAACTTAACGGAGCATTGCCTACCTTGAGGAAACCGTAAACCGTCGGGCGGAAAAGTTCCGCCCGCAACGAACTAATGATGTTAATTTCATTATTGGTCAAATAATACTAAATCCCCCATCCTGCTTTCTCAAGCGGATGGGGGATTTTTCTTTATTTGTATAATTACTTATCTATCTTCTAAAGCATTCATCATGGCAAGACAAGGGTGGATTCAAGCAAACTATTCCTTGATAATCCAATCACCTATCGTACGCTGGTTGCTGTCATAATTTACGCCAATCTTAAACAGACGCTTACCATCGGCAGAATATGGAATCAGATATCCCTTTTCATCTATCTGTCTGATAGCTTCCTCGGCTGAACCATCATATTTCAACTCGAAAACAAATACGGCATCAGGCATATACACCACGGCATCAGCCCTGCCTATCGCACTATCCTCCTCTACCCTCATGTGTGCTCCCATCAGGTTAAAGATAAGATAGAACACCGTCTGGAAATCCCGTTCACTCTTGTTACTCAAACGGTTGGAGATGCTGGCAAGATAAGCCTTCAGGCGCACCATCGCTCCCTCAACGTCTGCCTCATAGAGCATTTCCAGAAAATCACCTACCAGACTATTATTATCCAAAGATATTGGTGAAAGATAGTTAGGTGCAAGACTCTTGAGCATGCCAATCTTAACCTCTCTGTTAGGATATTCCAAGGTATAACGTTGCAGCATCGGGTTATACTTCTTGATGGTGAGATAACCACTCTGATAGAGCAACGGAAGCGCAGAAGTCATCATTTCCGGCGAAACATCAAAGTCATCCACATCACATGATTTCTTCTCAATATCCATCACATTGACGTGATACTTCTGCAGCGTCTTGATAAGATAAGTCGGCGTACCCGAGCCAAACCAGTAAGGAGCAATATCCCGTGCATTCAGTGCCTTTACCAGGCTGAACGGATTGAATACATCTTCAGATTTCTTACTGAAATGATAGCCGTCGTAGAATCTTGTCAGCTCTGCCAGACATTCCTCATACGTCATACCCAGATCTTCTCCCAATGCCTCTATATCCGGTTTCATCTGAGTGGTAAGTTCCTTTTTGCTGATACCGCAGATAGCCGAATACTGGTCGAACATACTGATGTTATCGAGGTTATTCAACTCGCTGAAGATGCTGAGCTGCGAGAACTTGGTGATACCCGTGATGAAGGTAAACTCCAGATACGGATCAAGCATTTTGATGGGACTATAGAAGTTCTGCATGATGAGGCGCAGCGGTTTCAAATTTTCCTTTTCATGCACTACATCCAGCAGAGGGGCATCATATTCATCAATGATAATCACCACCTTCTTGCCCGTCTGCTTGTATGCTTCTTTCACCAGGTCTTTCAAACGGAGGTTAGCGTCCACCTGATGCGTCTTATATCCCCAGATTGTCTCCTGCTCTTCAAGCATATCAGCCAGGTATCTTTCCAGCTGCTCCACACCCATGTGCTTGGCGCCGCTCAGGTCGAAATGCAGCACAGGGTGCTTTACCCATTCCTTCTCGTAATCAGCAATAGCCAATCCCTCAAAAAGTTCTTTCCTTCCCTCGAAATAGGCCTGGAGAGTAGAGGCAAAAAGCGACTTTCCGAATCGTCTTGGACGACTCAGAAAAACATACTTCATTTTTTTCTCTCGAAAATCCACGATGTATTGGGTCTTATCTATATAGAGATAATTACCCTCTCTGATATTCGAGAATGTCTGTATTCCTACAGGATAGAAATTTACCATTTTTGCCATATTCCTACATGCTTTACGTTTTGCGCTGCTAAGTTACGAATATTTTTTTGAATAGGAAAATTTTGGGAGAGATATTTTTCACAATTATCTTTTGCAATATTAAATTAATAATTGCTTGGCAGAAACTTCTACTACCCCGCCATTTCCGTCACTAATGAC
>JAJXBQ010000348.1:0-2219 GCA_021640525.1 Segatella copri | reverse complement strand
TATTAAAACAATGAATATATTAGTAACAGGCGCTAATGGTCAATTGGGACATGAAATGCAAATCTGTGCCCAAAAAAGCAATCACAAGTTTGTCTTCACCGATGTGGCTGAAGGCTATGAAAAACTGGATATCACTAATCTTGACGCTATCCGAGAAAAGGTGAGGGAGAATGATATTCAGGTAATTGTTAACTGCGCTGCCTATACCAACGTGGATAAGGCTGAAACAGATTTTGATTTGGCTAATCTGCTCAACAATACTGCTGCAGGTAACTTAGCTCAGGCAATGAAGGAGGTTGATGGTACTTTGATTCATGTATCTACCGACTATGTGTTCCAAGGCGATAAGAATATCCCTTGCCGTGAAGATTGGGAAACAAATCCATTGGGCGTTTATGGTAAAACGAAACTTGCTGGTGAAAAGAGTATTGAAGCTACTGGCTGCAAGCATATCATCATCCGTACTGCGTGGCTTTACTCTCAGTGGGGGAAGAACTTTGTGAAGACCATGCAGAGCCTGACTGCTAGTCACGACACCTTGAAGGTGGTTTTCGACCAGGTGGGTACTCCTACTTACGCTGGCGACCTGGCTGCTGTCATCTCACATATCATCGAAACTGACCAGTTGGATAAGACGGGCATCTACCACTTCTCTAATGAGGGTGTCTGCTCTTGGTTTGATTTCGCTAAGATTATTTGCGAACTGAGCGGAAATACTTGCGATATACAGCCTTGCTACAGCGAGGAGTTCCCAAGCCCAGTGAAGCGTCCTCACTTCTCTGTACTTGACAAGAGTAAGCTGAAGCAGACTTTCGGATTCAAGGTGCCATACTGGACTGACAGTTTGAAGAAGTGCATCGCTGAATTGGCGGCAGCAAAATAATTATTAATTATAAATTATTAATTGAAATGAAGAATATCATTATCACGGGCGGTGCTGGTTTCATCGGCTCACACGTAGTAAGACTTTTCGTGAACAAATATCCTGAGTATCACATCATCAACCTCGACAAGTTGACATACGCAGGCAACCTGGCTAACCTCAAGGACATCGAGGACAAGCCTAACTATACTTTCGTTAAGGGCGACATCTGCGATTTCGACCTGATGTTGAAACTGATGCAGGACTACAAGGTGGATGGCATCATCCATCTCGCTGCCGAGAGCCATGTAGATAGAAGTATCAAGGATCCATTCACTTTTGCTCATACCAACGTGATGGGTACCCTGTCTCTGCTCCAGGCTGCCAAGATTTACTGGGAGAGTCTTCCTGAGGGTTACGAGGGCAAGCGCTTCTACCACATCTCTACTGATGAGGTTTACGGTGCATTGAAGATGACTCATCCTGAGGGTATTCCTGCTCCTTTCACCACCAAGGCATCAAGCGGTAAGAACCACGAGGCTTACGGCGAGGAGTTCTTCGTAGAGACTACCAAGTACAATCCTCACTCTCCATACTCTGCATCCAAGGCAAGCTCAGACCACTTCGTCCGTGCTTTCCACGATACATACGGTATGCCTACCATCGTGACCAACTGCTCTAACAACTACGGTCCATACCAGTTCCCAGAGAAGTTGATTCCGCTGTTTATCAACAATATCCGTCATCGCAAGCCATTGCCAGTATATGGTAAGGGTGAGAACGTGCGCGACTGGTTGTATGTAGTAGATCATGCCCGTGCCATCGATATGATTTTCCACAAGGGTAAGATAGCCGAGACCTATAACATCGGCGGTTTCAACGAGTGGAAGAACATCGATATCATCAAGGTGGTAATCAAGACTGTTGATAGATTGCTCGGCAGAAAGGAAGGCGAGGATATGGATCTCATCACTTATGTAACAGACAGAAAGGGTCATGATATGCGTTATGCCATCGACTCTAGAAAGTTGCAGAAGGAATTGGGGTGGGAGCCATCTCTCCAGTTTGAGGAGGGTATCGAGGAAACCGTGAAATGGTATCTCGATAACCAGGAATGGATGGATAATGTAACATCGGGTGATTACCAGAAGTATTACGATAATATGTATTCAAACCGATAATAGCTTTTGGAGTAATCGGAACATGTTTTTATTGTAACCGGTGCATGTCTCTATTGTAACCGGTGCAAGAGATTCTGTTTTATATATTGAATCAGGAGTCCTGTATTTGTTTATAACAGCAAATGCAGGACTTTTTTGTTTTATGGCAATTAAAATGCTGTAAATATATTATTATT
>JAJXBQ010000347.1:0-2242 GCA_021640525.1 Segatella copri | reverse complement strand
ATAATAATTTAAATATATATACTTATAATTTGATAGCTGCAAACTCGCAATATACCCCCTCCGCTGAAAACTGTCACAACTGTCACAACTGTCACACGGTAACGCCTTAGATCTTTACTTTTCTGTATCTCTTAAAGTGCCAGACTTCTGATATTTGTAAAACAATTTTCTCCACTCCGTATAGGTTGTCCTACATGGAGTGGAGAATTTCGTATCGTGTGGAGTATCTTCTATGTCATGACCAGATCCAAGTCTTTTGTGAGCTTCTTCATCGCCGGGTTCTTCTCCATAAGAAGTTCCAGAACTTCATTCTTGGTCAGAATCTTGCCCACCTCTTCCTGGTCGGCAAGGCGGTAGGTGATGCTCAGTTCGCTGTTGTGAAGACCTAAGACGAAAGTCTTGAGAATGCGGTTCTTGATGTTCAAAACGTCGTCTAGCAAGAGCTGGTTGTTGATGATAACCTCTATCTGCGGATAGTTGGTTATCTTCGGTACAATACTCTTCATGCGGTTGGCTAAGCCTATGAAATCCAGCTTGTTCTGCATTCTCATGCACATGCTGAACCATGTTGCTTCCACCTGCTCCTGGGTGAACTCGTTCTGGTCGCCCGTGATGGTCGCTTTTTCCTCATTGGTATCATCATACGGACTGTGCAGGCGGCGCTGGTTCTCCTCCCTCTTCTTCAGGTTAGAAAAGGTCATGCCGATGCCGCCCAGCTTGATATTCTTGAGTCGTGGCTTATGAGGCGATGCAGCATCAACGGCTCCAGTAGAGGCAGAACCGTCTGAAGAGGCAGATGCGGCTGCGGTGGCAGATGCTGAATAAGATGCAGCATTGGAAGCTGCAGAAGCGGCTGCCGGTGCCCCTGAAGAAGGCACAGCAGTAGCTGTAGCAGCAGACGCTCCCGGCTGTGATGACCGGTTTTCGCTGCTGCCAGAAGGCTCAGAACCTGCACCCTGAGAGGCAAGCTTAGACTGAGCCAGAAGTTTCTGAAACAGGGATTTTAATCTATTGGGCGTACGCCCCGCACTAGGCACATCCTGATCCTCGGGCTGCGTAATCTGGCCTATCTGTATCAGGGTGAGCTCTACCAGTAATCGCTTGTTGCTGCTGGCGCGGTAATGGATATCGCACTGGTTCATCAGTTCCAGCGCCTTATATAAGAAAGGTGTAGGCGCCTTCTGGGCCTGAGCCTGGAACTTGGCTTTCTGGTCGTCGCTGGTTTCGAGCAGAGGCAGGGTCTGAGGGTCCTTCGCCATCATCACGTTGCGCACGTGCTGGGCAAGACCCTGAATCATGTTGCCGCCATCGAAACCGCGGCTCAGAATGCCGTCGAGTGTTACCATCATCTCGGCCACCTTATTCTCCAGAGCCAGGTCTACCAGACGGAAATAGTTGTCGCTGTCGAGCACGTTCAGGTCCTCTATCACCTTCTGGTAAGTGATGTTGCCCATGCAGAAGCTGGCAGCCTGGTCGAAGATAGAGAGGGCATCGCGCATACCTCCGTCAGCCTTTTCGGCTATCACGGCGAGCGCCTGCTCTTCATATTGTATGCCTTCCTTCTCAGCCACCATCTTCAGGTGGTTGATGGTATTGGCTACCGTCATTCGCTCGAAGTCGTAAATCTGGCATCGGCTCAGGATGGTAGGCAGAATCTTATGCTTCTCGGTTGTGGCGAGGATGAAGATGACATGCTGAGGTGGCTCTTCCAGCGTCTTGAGAAAGGCATTGAAGGCGGCTGTAGAGAGCATGTGGACCTCGTCGATGATAAACACCTTATACTTGCCTACCTGAGGCGGAATGCGGGTCTGCTCCATCAGAACCTTAATCTGGTCAACACCGTTGTTGCTGGCGGCATCCAGCTCGAAGATGTTGTAGGAACGCTGCTCATTGAAGGCACGGCAGCTCTCACACTCGTTGCATGCCTCGCCGTCTTCGCGAGGGTGCTCGCAGTTGATTGCCTTCGCAAAAATGCGGGCACAAGTGGTCTTGCCCACACCTCTCGGACCGCAGAAAAGATAGGCGTGCGCCAGCTTGCCGCTCTTCACTGCATTCTTCAAAGTGGTGGTCAAGGCACTCTGTCCGACAACCGAATCGAAGGTCATCGGACGGTACTTTCTTGCAGAAACTATATACTCTTCCATTATTTTTTCTTAATTGATGATGCAAAGATAACAAAAAAATATTATCTTTGCAAACAAATTCGGAAGAAATGAGTAAAAAACTTAGTATTATATGGAAT
>JAJXBQ010000081.1:3354-13382 GCA_021640525.1 Segatella copri | reverse complement strand
ATTATTAACTATAATACTATTCAAGATCTACATGTGTAACCTCCACCTGTTCATGAAGGAAAATCTGTGCAGATTCCTTGAATTTATCCTCACTCTCTGTTGTGAGATATCGGCAAGAGCCTGTTTTGGTTATCATCTGTTCCATCTGCGGATGGCGCTTCAGATAATCTTTCAGACTGTTTGCTACATATTGTCCTTGCGGAACCACTCTTACGCCATCAGGAAGATTCTTCACAATGCTGCTCATAAGAAGCGGATAATGCGTGCAACCCAAAATAATGGTATCAATATCAGCGTCCTTCAGCATCAGCTGGTCGATGCGTTTCTTTACAAAATAATCAGCTCCCGGACTATCTGCTTCATTGGCTTCCACGATGGCAGCCCAAAGCGGACAAGCCACGCCACTCACCTGAATCTCTGGCCAAAGTTTCGAAATTTCTATATTATAACTTTGGCTTTTAATAGTACCTTCTGTAGCCAGAAGTCCCACATGATTACTCTTGGTAATAGTACCAATTACTTCGGCAGTAGGGCGGATAATACCCAGAACTCTTCTGCTGGGATCCAACTCAGGAATATCGCGCTGCTGCAAAGAACGTAGTGCCTTAGCCGAAGCCGTATTACATCCCAGGATAACGAGATGACACCCCATAGAGAAAAGTTTAAGCACAGCCTGGCGTGTGAACTTATAAACCACCTCAAACGAACGCGAGCCATAAGGAGCACGAGCGTTATCACCCAAGTACATATAATCATACTGAGGCATCGTCTGGCGCAACCCATGCAGGATGGTCAGTCCGCCATAACCAGAATCAAAGACACCGATTGGTCCGGGATTAGAAGGCAACATCATTTCAAAGTCTCCTCCAGCAAAGCTGTAATATCCTCTCCCATCTCTTCGTTGAGATAAGGAGCTGCATTATTGTCTGTATTGATGATAAAGGCAAAGCCCTTCTGCTTGCCAATCTTTTTGGCTTCCTCGTTTATTTTTGCTTTGAGCGGAGCATAAGCATCATTCTCTGCTTGCTGCAACAGGCGGGTAGCCTCAGCCTTGAAGGCAATATTTTTCTCCATCAATTCACGCAATTCAGCCTGACGTTTCTCCAGGATTGTCTTGGCATAAGTGCGCTGTCCATCAAGAAATTCCTCATACTTAGCATTAAACTCAGTTTCTACACGTTTCGTTTCTGCATCGTATTTCTCACGGAGTTCATCCATATTATGCTTGGCTATAGCGTAACCAGGCATAGTATGAAAAACCTTATCAAAACTAAAGTAGCCAAAATGCAAAGGAGCAGATACAGCAATCTGTTGTTGCTGAACCTTTGCTGCAGGCGTTGTATGCTGGGCTGAAACAGTCAAAGAGATGAGAGCAAAAGCCAGAAATAAGAGATTCTTTTTCATGATGAGTGATACCGTTTATGATGAATACCTTATAAATACCTCGTTATTGAAAATGAGAAATAAGGGCAAGCACTTCTGCCTGCCCTCAATCTATATTCTTTTTATTTGCCTTGATTACTTAATCTTAGCCTGTACTTCCTTAGTAACGTCTACTACGTTAGTACCTGTATATACAGCAGCACCATCCTCGAAGATGAAGGTGTAGTTGCCAGCCTTGCCTACAGCCTCGATAGCTGTACGTACCTTTGCTACGATAGGCTGCATGAGTTCGCTGCTCTTCTTCTGCAACTCCTGCTGACCATCCTGGTAAGCCTGCTGAATTTTCTGCTGGAGAGTCTGCAACTCAGTTTCCTTCTGCTGCTTTGCTGTAGCGTTCATTGTGCTGGAACCCTTCTGATACTCGTCAGCCTTACGCTGGAACTCATCCTGCATAGACTTCAAGTCATTCTCCTTCTGCTTCTGGAGAGCTTCCATCTCGCCATTAGCCTTAGCTACATCTGGCAAAGACTGCATAATCTGCTGAGTATTTACTTTACCAAACTTCTGAGCCATCATTGTCATTGGTGCACAGAGCATCAACATTAAAATAAGCTTTTTCATTGTTCTATTCTTTTTAATTATTAATTTCTAAATGAAGTTTTCATGCTGCCAACCATTGGCAGATATACTTACCGGCTGCAAATATACAATTATTATTTGGAATAACCTAATTTTTGGAGCACTTCGTTGCTAATATCTATCTTAGGAGAGCCAAAGATGATGCCGCTGTTGCTAGCTCTATCGAGAACAAGCGAATATCCGCGCAGGTCTGAAATCTCTTTTACGGCTGTATAAATCTCTTCCTGAATAGGTCCCATCAATGCTTCACGCATCTTATAAAGGTCGCCTTCTGCACCAAAATATTTTTTCTTCAAATCGCTAGCCTCCTTCTCTTTCTGCATGATGGCATCCTGCTTAGCCTTCTTCTGCTCCTGGGAAAGGAACACTACCTCGTTCTGATAGTTCTTATACATGGTGCTTGCCTCTGTGTTAAGAGCTTCTACCTCAGCCTGCCATTTGCGGCTTACCTGATTCAGCTGCTCGTTGGCACGCTCATAAGCGGGTACATTCTTCAAGATGTACTCCATATCTATCAATGCATATTTCTGTGCATGTGCTGAGATGGCTGCTACAGCCATCATCAGCATCAATACTATTTTCTTCATAAAACCCATTTTTAGAATTCCTGACCTAAGATGAAGTGGAACTGGCTTCCACCCTTCTTATATGAGCTACCATTCCATACGGTATCGAAACCGTAGGCCCAGTCAATACCCATCAGACCAACCATAGGCAAGAAGATACGTACACCGACACCGGCACTACGTTTCATGCTGAATGGGTTGAACTTCTTGGTTTCATACCAGGCGTTACCAGCCTCTACGAAGGTCAAACCGTAAATGGTTGTGTTACCTAAGAGGAATGGATAGCGAAGCTCCAATGAGAAGCGGTCGTATGCATAAGCATAGTAACCGGTTGTAGGACTGTAAGATACAGAACCATTCTCATAACCGCGGAGTCCGATTGTTTCCTCACCATAATATGATGAGTATCCACTCATACCATCACCACCCACATAGTAGGTCTCGAACGGACTCTTCTTATACTTGTTATAAGAACCGAGCAAACCGAGTTCTACACGGGTCATCAATACGAAGCACTTCTGACCCTCTGTGAGTGCAGTATAAGTCTTTGCCTTGAACTTCCACTTATGGTATTCAATCCATCTGTACTTCTCCTGCTGCTCTGCAGAATAGGTTGGCGACTTAGAATCGTTGGCAAGATTCTTGTAGTCCTTGTTGTCGAACGCACTCCATGGTGGAGTAAGGTTGACACTTGCCTCAACCTCAGAACCACGACGTGGGAAGAGTTGGTTATCGGTTGATGTTCGGTTCAATGCGATGGTCAAGTTCAAGTTGTTCGCATTACCGTTGGTCATCAACATATAGCTCCAGTTCTTCATCATGTAGCGCTGGTAAGCCAACTGTACAGACAAGGTGAAGTAATCATCCGGCCAACGGAGGCGCTTACCCCAACCGAGGCTTACACCCACCATCTGGATGTACTTGTCTGGATCGTAATAATTCTCGTAGTTGTTATAGTAACTAGAACCGTAACCATACATATAACTGTAATAGTTGTTCATGTAAGCACTATTGTAATAGTTGCTTGACACGTCGGTACTCTTACTGTAGTATGCACCTACGCTGAACTGGATAGGGCGCTTGCCGCCAAACCAGTTGGTAGAGTAGCTTACGTTATAGCTCTGGTAGTAGGTACCATTGGTCTGTGCACCGATACTCAGCACCTCACCATCACCGATAGGCATGATACCACGATGCTCCTTGTTTTTGTTGAAGAGGTTTGCCATAGAGAAGTTGTTGAGCTTCAAGCCCACACGTCCGATGACACCCGTCTGACCCCAACCGAGCGAGAACTCAATCTGGTCGTTACTCTTCTGCTCCAGGTTCCAGTTTACATCAACCGTACCATCTTCTGGATTAGGCTTTACATCCGGGCTAACCTTCTCAGGATCAAAGTGTCCCATAGAAGCAAGTTCACGAGCCGAACGCATCAGAGCATCCTTAGAGAAAAGGTCGCCTGGCTTGGTACGAAGTTCACGGCGCACTACGTTTTCGTAAAGACGGGTATTACCATTGATACGTACATGGCTCAGATAAGCCTGAGGTCCCTCTGTTACGCGCATCTCCAAATCGATAGAATCGCCATCAATATTGATTTCAGTCGGTTCGATACGAGAGAACACATAACCATTATTATAGTAGAGGTTAGAAACAGCGTCATCATCTTCATTCAGGCGCTTACCCAATATCTTCTGGTTATATACATCGCCCTTCTTCATGCCGAGCAATGCTTCGAGATAAGCTGATGAGTAAACGGTATTACCTGCCCAGGAGATGTTGCGGATATAGTATTTCTTACCTTCATCTACCTTGATGTAGATATTAACGTGCTTCTCATCGAAGTTGCTCACGCTATCTTCCAGAATCTGAGCATCACGGAAACCATACTCATTATATTTGTCGATGAGTTTCTGCTTATCTTCCTTCCAGCGCTCAGGGGTAAACTTCTTCGACTTGAAGAAAGTAGCGAACTTACCAGCCTCGTGAGTCTTGGCAAAAGCACCTTTCGAGAAGAGTCCACCCTTAATCTTGCGGTCAGAAAGCTGTTCGTTTCCATCGATTGTTATCTGATGTACCTTGATTTTTTCTTTCTTGTCAACAACAACATCCAGGATTACCTGTCCCTTGTTGGCAATATCATCGCGCTGGTTAATCTGGATATCAGCGTTCTTGAAGCCCTTATCATCGAAATACTTCTTGGCAAGAATCTTGGCACGGTCGAGCATATTCGGAGTTACCTGAGTGCCCTTTACCATACCCAACTTCTGCTCCATATCTTCACGCTCGCTCTTCTTCAAACCAACATAGTTGATATTAGAGATACGTGGACGAACCGCAAGATAGATATGGAGATAAAGCTTCTCACCTACGATAGAGTCGGCAGCGATAGCCACCTTCGAGAAGAGTCCATGTTTCCAGTAGCGCTTTACGGCATTGGTAATCTCGTCGCCAGGCACAGTAATCTCATCGCCCACACTGAGGCCTGAGATACCTGTGAGAACATAGTCTTCGTAACCCTCAACACCCGAAACATTGATACCACCAATCTTAAGGGTACGAGGTGTACCAGCATACGAGATGTCAGGGTTTACGATTTTATCTTGTGCCTGAATCTGCATGCATGCCATTACGCCGAACAGCAGGATGAAAATCTTTTTAAATCTATTCATTTATACCTTATTATATATAATATGATTTTTCTATGCTTGTATGAGGTTTGCTTATTTCTCCTCCTCTTCCACCTGTGCCTCGGTTTTTCCAAATCGACGTTGGCGGTTCTGATAACTTTCTATTGCCTTGTGCAGATCGTCTTCATTGAAGTCTGGCCAGAAGGTATCACAGAAATACAACTCTGAATAAGCTATCTGCCAAAGAAGATAGTTGCTGATACGGAGTTCACCTCCTGTACGTATCAGAAGTTCAGGATCTGGCATGAAACTGGTCTCAAGATGCTTCTCGAAGTTCTCCTCTGTCAGTTTATCCTCTATCTGCTCATAGGTTGAACCAGACTCGAGCGCCTCTTTTACCATTTTCTTTGTAGCATTCAGGATTTCCCAACGTGAAGAATAGCTCAATGCCACAACCATAGTCATAGCATCGTTCTTCGCAGTATGGTCCATGGTCTCCTGAAGCTTGTCCTGCACCTGTTGTGGCAGGCGTTTCAAATCGCCTATCACACGGAAGCGGACATTATTCTTCATGAAGATTTCATCTTCGAGCGAAGTCAGTACCAGTCCCATCAAGGCAGCAACCTCATCGGCCGGACGGTTCCAATTCTCTGTAGAGAAAGTATAGAGGGTGAGATATTTTACCCCCAACCTGGTACACTCCGATGTAATTCGGCGCACGGTATCTACTCCAGCCTGATGGCCGTAGCTACGCTCCTTGCCCCGTTCTGTTGCCCAGCGACCATTGCCATCCATAATGATAGCGATGTGCTCAGGAATCCTGTTCATATCTAAGTTGTCCATCATTCTTCTTTATTACAAGTTTTACATTTTGCACTGAAACTATAGGTCACCGAAACGGCTATGGTAGAATAGCAGTCGGAATTCTTGAAAATGCCACTGCTCTTTACCCAGTAAGGGTCTTTCACACCATCCAGTTCATCGCTGAGCGAGAAATGGAAAGTCCAGGCCAGTCCCAAGTTCAACCTTTCGTTTACTTTATATTTTGCACCGATGCCTAAAGGCACGTTGGCTGTAAATACATTTTTTTCGTTACCTTTTACATAGGTTGCTCCCAGGCCACCCAGTATATAAGGAACCAGGCGCTGGGCTCCACGATAGTCTCTGCCTGTTCCATAAGGCCAGAAGTTGTACTCAAACACCAGATTCATATCAACCAGCGTAGAATTGAAGGAATAGGGATTCTCCGCATAATCAGGATAGAAAGTATCCACATTTGCCGAAGAACCTTTTATCTTTCCAAAGCCCACGCTCAGTTTCAAATCCTTGTAGGGGTCGAAATTGTATCTTCCCACCAGGAAACCGGCAGGCTGCATGTCGCTAAGCACATTTCCGTTAAAGTCACCTTCATAGGTCATTACACCTACACCGGCACCTATCTCCATGCGATATTGCGGATCGTCCTGTGCACGAACCGCCATACAGCCCAGAGTAAAGAAGGCAAGCAGGATGATTAATCTTCCTTGCTCCAGCCATCTATATTGAAACGTCCTCTCCATACGTATCCGTTTCTGATAATCCAATAATAATGTTGCTTGTCACGACAGAAAGCGAAACGGGCAGCAGTAGCAGTAGCAAACTTAGCAGGCAGAACAACCATCGCATCCTGCTTCCAAGTCAATCCGGCATCCTGGCTCTTATACCATTTGCCGTTACTGCCTAAAGCCACGAAGCCTGTATCGGCAGCACAGGTAATTACCTGATCCAGCCAAGGCATCTTTCCACTTTTATTTTTTTCGATTTCCAGATAGTTCCACTGTCCGTCTTCATTTGCATCATAGTCAACCGTGCGCAACCATGTGGTGGCAACCGTATCATTCCAAGCCTTGTCGCGAGTACCCATCAGCATCACGTTCTCCACATTTTTTGCAGAGAGCACGCCAGCCACATTCATTGAGACATTCTGTGTTGGCAAAGAGTCTGCATCAGTATCAAGTTTCTCTGCCTTCCAGCTGACACCCTGATCTTTTGAAACAGAGATACCTGCAGCAGTATAAGCATAGAGATACTGGCTGCTTGCACCAATGAGCTGCTTGATATCTGCATTTTCAGAAACCAATGTCCATGTTGCTGCATCGGCAGAAGCATAAACCTTGCCGCCATCTGAAATATAGAGTTTGCCATCCAGCGCTACTGCACTCTGATAAGCGTCACTACTTAAGCTTACGTTCATCGCAATAGATGACCAGGCGTTGCCATCATTGATGGCTGACTTCAGCACCTTAGTACCCTCGGCAGTCTTGCCGAATACATAGATGTCATCACCACAAGCTACAGCCTTCAGATCAAAGAACGCAGCCAACTGACTGTTGTTCTGAGCCAGCTCATGCCACTTAAACTCATAAGGCAACTCCTTATGTACGTTTACGATAACCTTATACTGGGCATAGGCAGAGTAGTCGCTACTGTAAACTCTAATATAGCGAGGCTTTGAGAAGTTGATGGAATCAGAACTTGAATAGTATGCTGCGACAGAATCAGTCTTGTTGATATCCATCAAGAGAATAGGGCTGCTATTCTTGCTGCTGATAGTAGCCAATATGGCAGTATCCCTCACCCCGCAAGGCAAGGAATCTACATTATAAATCAAGCGTTGTGCCTGATCTATGTAAAATTTATAGTCAGAGCCCGTCACATTAGCCTTGAGCAAGGTATCTTTACCTGCCTTCGTTTTGGTATATCTGTCAAGACTACCCAACGAGAAAGCCGTGATGGCTGTATCATGTGTATATTCTACTGTTGTTTCATCGCTGCTCAAGCAAGAAGAGAGCGAGAGCGTAGCTGTAATCAGCGCTATGAAAGCAAAAAACTTCCTTTTCATTCTATCCTATTTTATTTTTAGCTGCAAATTTACTGAGAATTCTTTAAAAACTCGACCTTTTCTCCTTATTATTATGCAAATTATTCATTTTAGGCGCATTTTTTAAGTTTTTTAGTGATTTCGAGGCGTAAAAACGAAGAAATCCCGCTTCTCTTGCAAGAAACGGGATTCCATATTTAGTATAAATTCGAAGTGTCGAATTAGAGCTGTGGACCAGCAGCAACGAGAGCCTTACCAGCCTCGTTTGTCTCATACTTCTTGAAGTTCTTGATGAAACGAGCAGCCAAATCCTTAGCCTTCTCCTCCCACTGAGAAGCCTCAGCGTATGTATCACGTGGATCGAGGATCTTAGGATCTACGCCTTCCAACTGTGTAGGAACTACGAAGTTGAAGAATGGGATAGTCTTTGTAGGAGCTGCGTCGATTGAGTGGTCGAGGATAGCGTCGATGATACCACGTGTATCGCGGATAGAGATACGCTTGCCTGTACCGTTCCAACCTGTGTTAACCAAGTATGCCTTAGCACCAGACTTCTGCATCTTCTTTACCAACTCCTCAGCGTACTTAGTTGGGTGCAACTCCAAGAATGCCTGACCGAAGCAAGCAGAGAATGTTGGAGTAGGCTCGGTGATACCGCGCTCTGTACCAGCCAACTTAGCTGTGAAGCCAGAGAGGAAGTAATACTTAGTCTGCTCAGCGTTCAAGATAGATACTGGTGGCAATACACCGAATGCATCTGCTGAGAGGAAGATAACCTGCTTAGCAGCTGGACCCTGAGAGTATGGACGCTGGATGTTCTTGATGTGGTAGATAGGATAAGATACACGAGTATTCTCGGTAACAGTCTTATCTGCGAAGTCAATCTTACCATCCTTATCTACTGTTACGTTCTCGAGGAGAGCGTCACGTGTGATAGCACCGTAGATATCTGGCTCAGACTCCTTGTCGAGGTTGATAACCTTAGCGTAGCAACCACCTTCGAAGTTGAACACACCCTCGTCGTCCCATCCGTGCTCATCGTCACCGATCAACTTACGCTTAGGGTCTGTTGACAATGTAGTCTTACCTGTACCAGAAAGACCGAAGAAGATAGCTGTGTTCTCACCGTTCATATCTGTGTTGGCAGAGCAGTGCATAGAAGCCATACCCTTCAATGGCAAGAAGTAGTTCATCATAGAGAACATACCCTTCTTCATCTCACCACCATACCATGTGTTGATGATAACCTGCTCCTTAGAAGTTACGTTGAATACAACGGCTGTCTCTGAGTGGAGACCCAACTCCTTCCAGTTCTCAACCTTTGCCTTAGAAGCATTGTAAACGATGAAGTCTGGCTCCTGATCGAACTCAGCCTCGTTCTGAGGACGGATGAACATATTTGTTACGAAGTGTGCCTGCCATGCTACCTCAACGATGAAACGTACCTTCATACGTGTATCCTTGTGTGTACCGCAGAAACCATCTACTACGAACAACTTCTTGTTAGAAAGCTCCTTCTTAGCGATCTCCTTAACGGCATTCCAAGCCTCTGGAGTAGCCTTGTGGTTATCGTTGTGATACTCCTCAGAATCCCACCATACAGTGTCGTGAGATGTAGCATCGTCAACGATGAACTTGTCTTTAGGAGAACGACCAGTGTAAATACCAGTCATTACGTTAACTGCACCGAGCTCAGTCTCCTGACCAACCTCAAAACCCTCGAGACCTTCCTTAGTCTCCTCATTGAACAATACCTCATAAGAAGGATTGTAGAGAACCTCAGTTGTACCTGTGATTCCGTACTTTGCTAAAACTGACTTATCAAACTTTGCCATTTTATTTTAAATGTATTTAAGTTGTGAATAATTTCTCTTTACCTTTTTATCTTGGTTGACAGAAGAAATCATCATTCTCCCAAAACCGCCGCAAAGTTACGAAAAATATGTTTTATAG
>JAJXBQ010000081.1:0-3344 GCA_021640525.1 Segatella copri | reverse complement strand
ATAGAAAAGATTCTTAGGTATTATTCTTTCTTTTTAAAAGCTTTTTAGGTTAAAGAACTTAAAAAAGAAAGATTCTATCTGATATTTGCCACGTTGACTTTGCAAAAAATCTCTGCTTACAGAATTTGAAGCAGAGATTTACACCTATTTATATATAAGAGCACATTTGATGAAAATAAGATAGAAACATATTCTTTCATTCCTTCAGAGAGAAAAAATTGCCCAAACATTTTGCCGTTTCCGGGATTTATTATATCTTTGCAGAAAAACTACAGCTATATGAAGATAAATAATCTGAGCGAGCACAATTGCATCATCAACCGCTATCTGGCTGAGATGCGTGACTGCGATTATCAAAAGAACCGACTGCTCTTCCGCAACAACATCAAGAGAATCGGTGAGTATGAGGCCTTTGAAATCTCAAAGACTCTTAATTACGAAAAGACTGAGGTGACTACACCGCTCGGTGTGGCCCAGGTCAATCTTCCTACCGAAAAGATTGTCATCGGTACTATATTCCGTGCCGGACTTCCTTTCCACGAAGGTTTCCTCAATATTTTCGACCACTCCGGCAATGCCTTTGTGAGTGCTTATCGCGAGTATACCAACAAGGAGCATACTGAGGTGGGCGTACATATTGAATACCTCGCTACACCTGATCTTACTGATAAGGTGCTCATCATTGCCGACCCTATGCTTGCCACAGGTATCAGCATGGAGATGGGTATGAAGGCTTTCCTCACCAAGGGCAATCCTAAACATATCCACATTGCCTGTGTTCTCGCTGCACCTGAGGGTATAGAGCACATCAAGAAGACCTTCCCTGAGGACAAGACTACTATTTGGTGTGCCTCTATTGATGAGGGATTGAACGAGCATAAGTATATCGTGCCAGGCTTCGGCGACGCCGGTGACTTGTGCTATGGCAGCAAACTCTAAGCCGCAGGCTTTATAAATTCGTACGCTTTATAATAAAGTATAGCAACTCTACTCTGAAATACTCTTCACTCTTCACCTTTCGGGCCGAAACCCCTGTGTTTATCGGCATTCCGAGGGGTGAAGAGTTATTTGTATCTCTTCACCCACTCTTCACCACTCTTCACCTTCAGGAACGGAAACAGATGCGAAAGACAGATAGGAGAATTGCAAATTAGCCAGAACTGAAGGGTGAAGAGTGGTGAAGAGTAGGTGAAGAGTGCCCGAACACTCTTCACCCCTCGGAATGCCGATAAACACTAGGGATTCGGAGCATTTGGTGAAGAGTGAAGAGTTTTTCGTCTATCGCCTAAAAAAGCAAATCAAACACTTAAAAAGATATCAGATAAACCCATTTCCGAGGACTGTTAAAGACAAACAGCCGACTAGCGGATAAGGCGCTAGTCGGCTGTCCGGCTTCTGCCAGTTGGCTATCCTACTCAAACAGCCAACTTATCTCCGAAAGATAAAACCTTTAATAATGGAATGAGCTGCCCCCCAGGAACTCTCGCAGAAGCGAAGTAGGCGGCAGATTGTTATAAGGTATACCCTTGAAATATTTCAGGAACTTAAGCAACCGGTAAGCCTCAGCATATTCCTCGCAATTCTCCGGAACCTGCTGCAGCAGCGGCTCTGCCTGCGTCTTAATCACAGCCAGCTCATAAAGCATCGCCGTATTGAGCATCGCATCGGCATTCTCCTGGAACGGGAATATCCACTTGTTCTCCCCCGTCCTTACCGAAGGCCAGCGATGAATGGTTTCCTGGGCAGAGACACCTCGATACTTGTAATCGCGGATGATGCGGCGAAGCAAACGGTTGTCTGTTGTCGGGATATAATTGTGATTGTCCAGAAGAATCGTGGTCAGCGCCGAAGCATATACTCTGAATATCTGCTCCTGTGGGATGTGGGCCGTCAGCTCTGGGTTCAATGCATGAATGCCCTCTACCACCAGCACATTGTTATCGTTCATCTTCAACCTGTTGCCACTCTTTTTACTCTTGCCGCTCTGGAAATCATACTTCGGCAATTCTACCTCCTCACCACGGAAGAGGGCGTTGAACTGCTCGTTGATTAAATCGAGATCCAGGGCATAGATGCTCTCATAATCATATTCGCCCGAAGCATCCTTCGGCGTTTTCTCCCTATCTACGAAATAATCATCGAGCGAAATCTGGAGCGGTTTCAATCCGTTTACGGCAAGCTGTATGCTCAGGCGCTTGCACGAAGTGGTCTTGCCCGAAGAAGAAGGACCTGCCAGCAGCACCAGTTTCACACCCTTGCGGCTGGCAATCTCCTCAGCAATCTTGGCAATCTTCTTCTCTTGCAGCGCCTCGCTGATATTGATGATATCGGTAGAATGATTGGCATCTATCGCCTGGTTAAAATCGCCTACAGTCCTGATGCCCAGGATACTCTGCCAGCGATGATGCTCCTTGAATATCTCAAACATCTTATCCTGTCGGGTCATTTCGCCCAGCACATCCGGGTTCTTGAGCGAAGGAATGCGCAGGAGCATGCCATCATAATATTTCTCCAGCCCGAAGAGATAGAGCTGCGAAGTATTGGTGAGCAGCGTGCCGTAGTAATAATCTACATAATCACCTATTTTATAATAGGTAGTATAGATAGAGCCCGATGTCTTGAGCAGCTTCACCTTTTCTACATCCCCTTTCTCCTGGAACAGCGCAACAGCCTCCTCGGTAGGCACGGTGAACCGGCGTATCGGCATCCTGGCATCGATAATCTCCTGCATGCGACGGCGGATAATGTTCACATCTTCATCTACAACAGGTCTGCCCAGGCGGATATCTACGTAGAAACCATTCGATACGGGGATATCAATCACCACATCTGTAGCAGGATAAATGTCCTGTACCGCCTTGCAGAGAACAAAAAAGAGGGTACGGGTATATGCACGCGAACCGGATGAAGAAGTCATATCAAGAAATTCTACATCTTTAGAATTATAAACACGATAATGCATGCCTTCAACCTTGTTATTTACCCTTGCAGACACCGGTCCGTGGGTCATTTTGAGGTCAAATGCTGAAAAAATATCAAAAAGTGTGCTTCCGATTTCTACTTTCTGAGATTTTTTATTATTTTTGCAACGGATTTGAATTACTTGTTTCATTGGTGTTAAAACTATGTTACAAAATTAAACTAATCTACCTGCTCTCGAAGCCCCCAAAGGTGTTTTTTGAGCACCGGCTTACTCTTTCAAGAAGTGAGACGCCTACAGAGTGTAAAGTTACGAAGAAATTCGGAAACTTGATGAATTTGACAACATTAATTAAGTTATTATATGTCGATTTGGATATTTTTTAAGCTTATTGGAGCACTCGCCCTACTGATGTTCGGTATGA
>JAJXBQ010000346.1:0-2249 GCA_021640525.1 Segatella copri | reverse complement strand
TGTTTTTCTACATGTTTTTATAGAAAAATACCATGAATTAGTGGTTTTAGAACGTGAATTAGTCGAGATAAGTTTACGGAAGTTGGCAAATAGTGCCCGATTGTTTATTTTTTTAATACACATAATAAAAAAGGGAACTGATATCTCATTACTGAAATTTCAGTCCCCTGAATGTTTATTTAGCTAATGAATAGCAAAAGCCTGATCTGTTTAAGATTAAGCCTTGCCCTCCATCTGAGCCTTCAACTTAGCGAGTGCATCGATATCACCGAGTGATGTGCTAGCAGCAACGTTGTTGATCATAGCTGTCTCGTTGTTGTTCTTGCGACCGCCGTTTGCACGCTTGTGAGCTGGCTTAGCAACTGGCTCGTTACCCTCCTCGAATGTACGAGAGTGAGAGAGGATGATGCGCTTTGTCTCCTTAACGAACTCGATAACCTTGAAGTCGAGAGTCTCGCCCTTCTTAGCCATTGTGCCGTCCTCCTTAGTGAGGTGCTTAGGAGTAGCGAAACCTTCACCACCCTCAGCGAGAGCTACAACAGCACCCTTGTCCATCAACTCAGTGATAGTACCCTGGTGAACAGAACCTGGAGTGTAGATTGCCTCATACTCATCCCATGGGTTCTTCTCCAACTGCTTGTGGCCGAGGCTCAAGCGACGGTTCTCCTTATCGATTTCGAGAACTACTACGTCGATAGAAGCGCCTACAGAAGTGAACTCAGATGGGTGCTTTACCTTCTTAGTCCAAGAGAGATCAGAGATGTGGATCAAACCATCAACACCTTCCTCAAGCTCTACGAAGATACCGAAGTTAGTGAAGTTGCGAACCTTAGCAGTGTGCTTGCTGCCAACAGGATACTTAGTCTCGATAGCCTCCCATGGATCTTCCTTGAGCTGCTTGATACCAAGGCTCATCTTGCGCTCAGCGCGGTCGAGAGTCAGGATAACTGCCTCTACCTCGTCACCTACCTTCATGAAGTCCTGAGCAGAACGCAAGTGCTGGCTCCAAGACATCTCAGATACGTGGATCAAGCCCTCTACACCTGGAGCAATCTCAACGAATGCACCGTAGTCAGCCATAACCACTACCTTACCCTTCACGTGGTCACCTACCTTGAGGTTTGGATCAAGTGCATCCCATGGATGTGGAGTGAGCTGCTTCAAACCGAGAGCAATACGCTTCTTCTCCTCATCGAAGTCGAGGATAACAACGTTGATCTTCTGGTCGAGAGATACAACCTCGTGTGGATCGCTTACGCGGCCCCAAGAGAGGTCTGTGATGTGGATCAAACCGTCAACACCGCCGAGGTCAACGAATACACCGTAAGTAGTGATGTTCTTAACGGTACCCTCGAGGATCTGACCCTTCTCGAGCTTGCCGATGATCTCCTTACGCTGCTGCTCGAGCTCCTGCTCGATGAGAGCCTTGTGAGATACAACGACATTGCGGAACTCCTGGTTGATCTTTACAACCTTGAACTCCATTGTCTTGCCTACGAATACGTCGTAGTCGCGTATAGGGTGAACGTCAATCTGGCTTCCTGGCAAGAAAGCTTCGATACCGAAAACGTCAACGATCATACCGCCCTTAGTGCGGCACTTGATGTAACCCTGGATAACTTCCTCGTTCTCGAGAGCTGCATTAACACGCTCCCAAGACTTGCTGAGGCGAGCCTTCTTGTGAGAGAGTACCAACTGGCCCTTTACGTCCTCCTGGTTCTCTACATAAACCTCAACCTTGTCGCCTACCTTGAGGTCTGGGTTGTAACGGAATTCAGAAGCAGGGATAATACCATCGCTCTTGTAACCGATGTTTACGATAACCTCTTTCTTGTCTACAGAGATTACTGTACCCTCTACAACCTGGTGTTCTGTTACCTTGTTAAGAGTTTCGTCATAGGCCTTCTCGAGGTCTGTTTTGCTGACGTTTGCGCTTGTGCCATTCTCAAACTCATCCCAATTGAAGTCGTCCAATGGCTTTACGTTCTTTAAATCTGACATAAAAAATAATTAAAAAATTAAAATTAATAAAGTTTGACTTTATGTGAATTGTATAAATCGGGCGCAAAATTACTCATTTTCTTTGAGTTACAGGCATTTACTCTTGATTTTCTTCTTTTTGTTAGTAATATTTAACTAAAATCACTATTTTTGGTGGATTCCTTCGGAGAAATACCTTATATATATAAGCTCAACCTTTCAATATTCTGATAACTTCCTCCTCGATATTTCTTCCTGTGATGTTCTTC
>JAJXBQ010000345.1:0-2251 GCA_021640525.1 Segatella copri | reverse complement strand
TCTTCTCAGAAAAACGATATGACCTTGGTGATGTAGGTCGTTACAGAATCAACAAAAAGTTGAATCTGACGACTGATATGGACGTGCGTGTCCTCACGAAGGAAGATATTATTGAAATCATCAAATATCTGATTGAGTTGATTAACTCAAAAGCGGATGTGGATGATATTGACCACTTGAGTAACCGTCGTGTACGTACTGTTGGTGAACAGCTTTCTAATCAGTTTGCTGTGGGGCTGGCTCGTATGTCTCGTACGATTCGTGAACGTATGAACGTTCGTGACAATGAAGTGTTTACTCCGATTGATTTGATTAATGCGAAGACTATTTCTTCAGTAATCAACTCATTCTTCGGAACGAACGCGTTGTCGCAGTTCATGGACCAGACAAACCCGCTGGCTGAAATTACGCACAAACGTCGTATGTCTGCCCTTGGTCCTGGTGGTCTTTCCCGTGAACGTGCCGGATTTGAGGTTCGTGACGTTCACTATACACACTATGGTCGTCTTTGTCCGATTGAGACTCCTGAAGGTCCGAACATCGGTTTGATTTCTTCATTGTGTGTATTTGCTAAGATTAATGAGCTAGGATTCATTGAAACTCCCTACCGCAAGGTGGAAAATGGGAAAGTGGATCTTTCTGATAACGGTCTGATTTATCTGACTGCTGAAGAAGAGGAAGAAAAGGTTATTGCGCAGGGAAATGCTCCGTTGAATGACGATGGTACATTCGTACTTAACAGAGTTAAGTCTCGTCAAGATGCAGATTTCCCGGTTGTTGAACCATCTGAAGTTGACTTGATGGACGTTGCTCCTCAGCAGATTGCATCTATTGCAGCTTCTTTGATTCCATTCTTGGAACATGACGATGCTAACCGTGCATTGATGGGATCGAACATGATGCGCCAGGCGGTTCCTTTGTTGAGAAGTGAAGCTCCAATCGTAGGTACAGGTATCGAACGTCAGTTGGTAAGAGACTCTCGTACCCAGATTACCGCAGAAGGCGATGGTGTGGTTGACTATGTGGATGCTACTACTATCCGTATTTTGTATGACCGTACGGAAGACGAAGAATTTGTAAGTTTCGAACCTGCTTTGAAGGAATATAGAATACCTAAGTTCCGTAAGACTAACCAGAACATGACGATTGACTTGCGTCCGATTTGTGACAAAGGCCAGCGTGTGAAGAAAGGTGATATCTTGACTGAAGGTTATTCTACTGAAAAGGGTGAATTGGCATTGGGTAAGAACCTGTTGGTAGCTTATATGCCTTGGAAGGGTTACAACTATGAGGATGCTATCGTATTGAACGAACGTGTGGTACGCGAAGACTTGTTGACTTCAGTTCACGTAGAGGAATATTCTCTGGAAGTTCGTGAAACAAAACGTGGTATGGAAGAGTTGACTTCTGATATCCCGAATGTAAGTGAAGAAGCTACCAAAGACTTGGATGAAAACGGTATCGTAAGAATCGGTGCTCGTATCGAGCCGGGTGATATCATGATTGGTAAGATTACGCCGAAGGGTGAATCTGATCCTTCTCCGGAAGAAAAACTGCTTCGGGCTATCTTCGGTGATAAGGCAGGTGACGTGAAAGATGCTTCTTTGAAAGCTTCTCCTTCTTTGAAAGGTGTGGTGATTGATAAGAAACTTTTCTCACGTGTGATTAAGAATCGTAGCTCTAAACTGGCCGATAAAGCATTGTTGCCTAAGATTGATGATGAATTTGAATCTAAGGTAGCTGACTTGAAACGTATCCTGGTTAAGAAACTGATGACTTTGACTGAAGGTAAGGTTTCTCAAGGTGTGAAAGACTATTTGGGTGCGGAAGTTATTGCGAAAGGTTCTAAGTTCAGTGCTTCTGATTTTGATTCACTTGACTTTACTTCTATTCAATTGAGCAACTGGACAAGCGACGATCATATTAACGGTATGATTCGTGATCTGGTGATGAATTTCATTAAGAAATATAAAGAGCTGGATGCTGAATTGAAACGTAAGAAGTTTGCTATTACAATTGGTGATGAACTTCCTGCTGGTATTATCCAGATGGCAAAAGTATATATTGCTAAGAAACGTAAGATTGGTGTGGGTGATAAGATGGCTGGTCGCCACGGTAACAAGGGTATTGTATCCCGTGTTGTTCGTCAGGAAGATATGCCGTTCTTGGCTGATGGTACTCCGGTTGACATCGTGTTGAATCCGTTGGGTGTGCCTTCTCGTATGAACATTGGTCAGATTTTTGAAGCTGT
>JAJXBQ010000080.1:0-13570 GCA_021640525.1 Segatella copri | reverse complement strand
ATTATATACGATATAAACGATTGCGGATGATTTTTATTATAACTTGCGGATATAAGTGAAGAGATAAGCGACTCCCACAGCCATGACAGCCACAGCACCAGCCTGCCCCCAAGTATCGCTGGCAAAGCCCATAATCAAAGGGAAGACGGTACCACCGAAGAGTCCCATGATCATCAGTCCACTCACCTCGTTCTTCTTATCAGGCATAGCAAGAAGTGCCTGAGAGAAAATCATGGAGAACACGTTAGAGTTGCCATATCCCACCAGGGCGATGGCGATATAAAGCATCATCTTGCTCTCGCCTACCCACATGCCTATCACACTCAGAGCCATCATCACTACGCTGATGAGGAAGAAAGTGCGGGTCTTCATCATGCGGAGGAAAACGGTACCGGTGAAACATCCGATGGTACGGAAGATGAAGTAGAGCGATGTAGCGAAGGCAGCCTCGTTCAGCGTCCATCCCAGACGCTCCATCAGAATTTTAGGAGCTGTGGTATTGGTACCCACATCGATGCCTACATGGCACATGATACCGATGAAGGAAAGCAGCACGATAGGTTTGCCGAGCAACTTGAAGCACTCGCCGAAACCAGACGCCTTACCCTCGTTCTTCTCCTCCTCGATAGGTGTACCTGCCAGGAAGAAGGTAGCTGCGATTCCGATAACCATATAGATTGGGAAGAGAACTCTCCAGCCCAAACCGAAGGTTGGAATGCTTGCCATGGCGCCCCACATGGCAATGTATGGTGCCAGGAAGGAAGCTATCGCCTTGACAAACTGACCAAAGGTCAAAGTAGAAGCCAGGTTCTTGCCTGATGTCACCACGGAAACCAGCGGGTTCAGGGATGTCTGCATCAAGGCATTTCCGATGCCGAGCAATGAGAACGACACGAGCATCAGCTCAAAGTTTTCGCCAAAGATGGGCAAAAGGAGTGAGATGACGGTAACGAGCAAAGACAGGAGTACTGTCTTCTTTCTACCTATCTTATTCATCAGAATTCCTGTTGGAACCGAGAAGATGAGAAACCAGAAGAATACCAGCGATGGGAACAGATTGGCTGTTGCATCATTGAGGTTGAGATCTTCCTTTACGTAGTTGGAGGCGATGCCTACCAAATCTACAAATCCCATGGCGAAGAAACAGAGCATCACCGGGATGATTGATAACTTTGATGATTTATTCATAATTGTTAGCGTTATTGTTTCTATTTTGCTGCTGCAAAGGTAGCGATAAACGATATAATATATCATAAAATATCGTTCATCGGCTACCATTTTTGTTGCATTGTTACATCAGTAACACGCTAAGAAACAATTATCTTATAGATTCAGTTCTTAACAGATGAGGTTACTTGATGTCGTAAACCTGATACTTACCCTTTCCCTTTACAGTAACCTTGTTGTAAGGCTTGCTTGGGAACACGAGATTGGTCATTGCCATCTTGCCATCGGCATCAAGAGCCTCGATGCTGCTCTTGTCGATGAAGATGCGCAGCTGGCTGATCTTGCCGTAGGTTGGAGCTTTGGTGACTGCAGCGAAGTCCTTGCTGAAATCCACCTTACCACTCTTGGTTCTATCCATTGAGAAGGTTTCTGCCTTGGCATCGTAGTTCATCACTACCTTCTCGCCCTTGTCGTTGCTCAAAGTGATAGTAGCATTTCCCTTCAGGTTCACTACCATCTCGCAAGATGCTGTAAGTTTCTTGCCTGCCTTCTTGCTTCTTGCCGCTGTCATCTCTGGAGATGGAACCACGCTGCAATAAGTTTCACCCTTATACTCGAAGAGACCTAAGTCGCGGGGAATAGAGTTGCCTGAACGGTACTGCTGGGTAGGAACCTGGTTGGCATACTGCCAGTTGCTCATCCAGGCGATAGCCACGTGGCGACCTTCTGGGGCGTTATCAAAAGTAACTGTAGCGTAATGATCCTTTCCGTAATCCATCCACTTGGTTACCTCCGGCTTGCTGTCGCAAGTAAACTTGTGTCCGTCGAAATCACCTACGAAATACTGGGTTGCCGAGCCACCGAACGGACCGCCTGGGTTAATGTTGCAGATGAGCATCCACTTCTCCTTATCGGTGCCACGAACCTTCATCTTCATCAGGTCTGGGCATTCCCAAACACCGCCATGGTTGCCATACTTCTCACCGAAAGAGCTTTCAAGTTTCCAGTCCTTCAAGTTATTGGAAGAATAGATTTCCATGTGCTGACCGGCAGCCAGAATCATATTCCACTTCTTGATATCCTCATTCCAAAACACGTGAGGATCGCGGAAGTCTGGCACAGTACTGGTGATAATAGGATTTCCTTCATATTTTGTAAAGGTCTTGCCGTTATCTGTACTGTAAGCCATGCTCTGTGTCTGGTTCTCACCAGCCGAAGTGTAGAGAGCCACAACAGCACCCTTGCCCAAACCAGCGGTATTATTCTTATCCACAACGGCAGAACCGCTGAAAATGGTACCAATTGCATCTGGCTGGATAGGGGCACCCTGGAACTTCCAATGTACCAAGTCGGTAGATGTAGAATGTCCCCAGGTCATATTCTCCCACTGTGATCCATAAGGATTATACTGGAAATAGAGATTCCATACGCCATCCTTATAGAACATACCGTTAGGGTCGTTCATCCATCCGTAAACAGGAGTGTGATGGAAATCCGGACGATACTGCTCGCGATTCTTCATATCGAAAGCATCAGAGAACTTCATCTCCTTCCAGCAAGTGAGGGCATTCAGTCCTTCCTTGCTATAATCACCATTGACATGGATATCGAGAGCCAGGCCTTTCAAGCCAGCAAACTCATCCATATAGAGAGGTACGAAATAATCTACGTGGTCTTTAGCCAACTTCACATTGAGGGCTTTTACCTGCTTGTTGTTGGCAATCACCTTGATATTTGCCATCTCAGCATCCTCCTGTACAGGGAGCAAGAGACACTTCCGGTTCTGACTCTCCTGGCTGATGCGATAGAGACAGTGGTTATTGCTCAAGAAGGAAGCCTGCTGGGCATAACTGGCGGTGAAACCGCAAAGAGCGACAAGCGCTGAAATAAATATCTTTTTCATTGTCTACGTGTCTGAAATTATTATCTAATAATACCGATAGGTAATTACTCATATCCCTTATTCTGCTTATACAGACCAGGAATGTAATACAGCTGGTTATATGGAACCGGATAGAACTCGTTCTTGCCTGGAGTAAACTTGGCATCCTTCAGGTATTGAGCGTATGTCTGCTCTCCATACTTATCGTTCTGCTCTGATGCAAAATACTTGTTCAATGTCTCAGAAGCAATGCCCCAGCGGCGCAGGTCGAAGAAACGGCCGTTCTCCATAGCCATCTCCAGGCGACGTTCCCAGCGCAGGCACTTTCTTGCGGTTTCCTTATCCTGGAAATAAGACTCTGGATAAAGGGCTATATCACATTGATCCTTGGCATATTCAATATGCTTATCCACTGAATTCTTGGCTCTCTGACGGATATCATTAATAATGGCACGAGCCTCAGCCAGATGGCCCAACTCTATCAAAGCCTCAGCGCGCATCAACATGATGTCGCTATAACGGAGCACATAGTCGTTCATGGCAAACGCCTGCCAAGAGCCATTGAAAGTTTCACCCTTAGAACGCTGTGGAACTTCCTTCATAGAGGTATAGTAACCGTAAACGTTTGGCGTACGAGAGTTGGCCGTAGTCATCTTGTATTCTGACTCATATTTATATGGGAAGGTAGGCATTCCTACTGTATGGAACAAACGTGGATCCCATTTCTGACTATTAGGCTTACCGTTTACAGGATAATCACAAGTCTTGTTGTAGTCATCAAACTCAGGAAGTCCGTTCTTGGTCTTGAAGGCATTCACTAGGTCCTGTGAAGGCTTGTGGAAATCCCATCCGCAAGACCACATACCCCAACAGCCATTCAGCACGTTAGACCAGTTGCCACGTCCGAAGGTGGTATGGTCCTCGCTATAGTCGGAAGCCTGGACAGCAAAAACTGACTCCTTGCTGTTCTTATTGTCAGGCAGGAAGATGTCGCCGAAGTCTGCCATGTAACCATAGTCTGAATTCTTCACAACATCGGTGTAATCTACTACCTTCTGCATATACTCCTCATTAATATGGTCAACGCCATTGGTTGCCTCATAACCATCACCCCAGGCAATGGTAAGATAACATTTGGCCAGATAACCTGCGGCAGCAATCTTGTTGACACGACCGCCATCCTTCTGCTTAGCAGGAAGTACATCGTATGCAGTCTGGAAGTCGGCAATCACCTTTTGCCACAATTCCTCGTAAGTAAACTGAGTGTTTGAAGTGCTCTCTGTTGTTTTATCCTCATAAACCTTCTCGTCTATCCAAGGAATCTGACGATACATGGTGAGCAACTTGAAATAGAAATGAGCACGGAGAAAGCGAACCTCAGCCTCACGCTGCCTGGTTACCTCAGCACCCAGTGTGCTCTCACCATTCTTTTGCAAAGAAACCAAGGCACGGTTGCAACGGGAAACGGCACAATAGAGACGATACCATAACTCGTCGAGTTCGCCCTTAGTAGAGGTCAAGGTACTCCAGATCTCCACATCGTGATAACCGGTATCACCGGTACCACCGCCACCCTTCAAGCAATCGTCTGAAGAAAGGTCACCATATGGCCAAAGGTTGAATGGGTAAGAAAACCAACAGTCGCCCAACATTGCATAGGCACTGTTTACCATCTTGTCTGGCTCGCTGAATGCCTTGTCTTCATCAACCACAGCTGTTGGGGTGTAATCCAGGAAATCATCACAACTGGTGAATGTTCCTATCAGTGCTGCTGCAAGCACCATTGTATATAACTTTTTCATCTTAGAATTCTCTTTAAAAAATATGAAACATTTTAGAAACCTACCTGAAGTCCGAATGATACGGATGTTGAAAGTGGATAGTTCCAGTTTGGATTCTCTGGGTCTGAACAGGTCAGTCTATTGCTCTTGATAGTCAAAAGATTCTGACCTGAGAGATAGACACGGGCACTGGTCATCTTCAACTTAGAGAGGATGCTGCTTGGGATAGTATAACCTACCTGCAAGGTGCGTAACTTCATGTAAGATCCATTCTCCACGAAGTAAGAAGATGCTCGACCCTCATCGGCTGTATTCATGGTGCTCAGACGTGGGATAGAAGAACCGGTATTGTTGGTATTCCAAGCATCGAGCAAACGGGTTCCCTTGTTAGAACCACCATCAGTAATAGCCCAGAAGTCGGTCTGGAACTTTTGGTTGTTATACACATCCTGGTCATAGACACCCTGCCAGAACATACTGAAATCAAAGCCCTTGTAGTTGAGAGCAATATTCAAACCATAAGAGAAGGCTGGCACAGGGTCGAAAATCCAAGTCTGGTCATCTGAAGTAATTCCATTTTTACCATCTAAGTCCTTGTATTTCAATCCACCGACACGTGCATTTGGCTGTCCAGACTTATCTACTTCTTCCTGATTCTGGAAAATTCCATCGGCTACATAACCTACGATAGAACCATATGACTTGCCACTCTGTACCAGGTTTTCCTTAGAAGTGTGAGCGTAAGCACCTGTTGTTGTTGCTGGCAAATAAGTAACCTTGTTGCGGAAGAAATCCAGATTGCCGTTCACGTCGATGCCAAGTCCATTAGCCAAGGTCTTGCGATAGCCCACGGTGAACTCCATACCCCAGTTGCGGAGCGAAGGACCATTCTGCCATGAATTTCCACCTTCACCAGTTGCACCCAGATAAGCAGGATTAATCAACATATCCTTCACATTCTTAATATAGGCATCCACTGTACCATAGAGGCTGTTGCCAAACAGGGTATAATCCAAACCTACGTTATACTGGGTAGCAGCCTCCCATTTCAAGTTAGGGTTACCCAACTGTATGGCACGATAACCAGAAGGGAAGGTACCTGAGCCTTGCAGGAAGAGATCGTATGCAGTAGAGGTTACACGGTCTAGTCCGTAATCCACTACATAAAGACCAAACTGTGCATTGTTGTCGATAGCCTGGTTACCAGTCTGACCCCAAGAGAGTCGCAACTTGGCATCATCCAACCAATCCTTCTTCAGAAGATTGGAGAATCTGAAGCCGAGTGATGCAGCAGGGAAAGTACCCCAGCGATGAGCCTTACCAAAACGTGATGAACCATCATGACGGATAGTGAAGGAAGCCAGGAGGAGATCATCCCAGTTGTAGTTCACCTTTCCAAAGAAAGAAGCCAGGCGATAACCTACCTTCGCACCCGAGTTACGCATCGTTCCTGTTGCAGCATTTGGCCACATATAATCTTCATCTTCCAGTGCATAGCCTTCTGAATAGGCAGAGAAATCGATAACCGACTGCTTGGAAACCTCCATACCACCGAGAACATCGATGTTGTGCTTGCCTATCTTGGTTACGTACTGGGCTGTGTTAGACCATGTCCAGTTAGTCTCATTGTTATTCGAGAGCGTTGTCTTGGCGATGTCATTGTTGATAATATCGGAATGATAAGTATTCGTCATCGCATTGATAAACGATGTCTTGAAATCCAAACCGAAGTTAGAACGCAGGGTCAATCCCTTGACAGGCTTCAATTCTACGAAAGCATTACCGAAGATGCGCCAGTAGTCGAGGTGGTTGTTGCGGTTCTGATACTGCTCACGACAAGGGTTCTGACGGTCGGCCATACTACCAACAGGACCTGCGAAGGTCTTGCCATCTTCTTCGTAAACCGGAACGATGGAAGGCATCTTCAAGGCATTCTCCATCGGATGGCAATCTACCTGAGAGGTATAAGTCAACGTCACATTCTCACCTACGGTTACGATCTTGTTCAAATTCCAAGAGGTGTTCAAACGAGCTGAGATATTCTCGAAGTCGGTATATTTCAAGACACCCTCATTGTTCTTGTATCCCAAGGAGAACATAGCGCTATGCTTGTCATTGGCATGAGATACAGAGAGGTCGTAGTTCTGCGAGAAACCTGTGCGAGAGATTTCATCAAGCCAGTCGGTATTTGAGAATCGCATGGTCTTCTTGGCATTGATGTAGCCGTCATATCGACCATTGATAGTATAGTTCTGATACTGGTTGGTAGCAGGATTCCAAACGGTGATTGGAGTTCCAGAGGCCGCATTCAAGTCGATGCCGTAGTTGGCAGCATAAGCCACAGGATCGAGTCCATCGTTCAGGGCTGCCTGAGCCATCGCAGTAGCATATTGGCTGGAGTTCATCAACTTCATCTTCGACTGGTTGGAATAGAACTGTGCAGTGAGGTTGGCAGAGAAGTCAACAGCCACCTTGCTACCCTTCTTACCTTTCTTGGTGGTGATGATGATGACACCATTCGAAGCACGGGAACCATAGATAGAAGCCGAAGCGGCATCCTTCAAAACCTGCATACTCTCAATATCATTTGTATTGAGGGTATTCAATGCCATATTGGTAGGCACACCATCTATGATATAAAGAGGGTCCTGAGAAGAGTTGAAAGAACCGATACCACGAATACGCACGGTTCCTGAACCTATAGGAGAACCATCAGTAGTAACAGTCATACCAGGAACACGACCCTGCAAAGCACGCATCGGGTCTGTTTCTGAAGTAGTCTTCAGGCTCTTGGTAGAAACCACAGCCACGGAACCGGTCAAATCGGCCTTTCGCTGAGTGGTATAACCTGTTACAACCACTTCCTGCAAGTCGTTGGCATCTTCCTGAAGTGTTACCACCATATTGTCTGAAGCCTTTACTTCTTGCGTCTTATATCCAATATAAGATATAACAAGTGTGGAACCAGGAGCACATTCTACATGGAAGTTACCATCAAAGTCGGTAACAGTACCAGTCTTAGTACCCTTCACCATGACAGATGCACCAATGACTGTCTCACCAGCAGCATCTTTCACAATGCCATTTACATTTACCTGTTGTGCACTAGCTAAGGTGCAAACAGTACAGAGCGCAGAGCTCATCAGTAATCTTGAAAGATTGTTCATACTATTATAACGTTTTAAGTTTCAAAAATTGTCATTGCTTGTATCTGCTGCAAAATTAGGGAAAAGACTGTTATATAAATAGAAAAAATCGTTCCTGCAACAATAATTATGTTACATGAAACGATTTTCTTATCTTTTGCTAAGATTTTAAAGTTTTCTATCAGAAGCTGTTAGAACCATATCATACATCTTACACCGGTTTATGTCGTAAATCTGTTGGAAGAACGCCATATTGCTTCTTGAAACAGGAAGAGAAATAGCCCGGTAACGCAAAGCCTACTTCTGCCGAGACTTCTGCTACAGTCTTATCAGTCTGCATCAGGAGCGTATAGGCTCTCTGCAGGCGCATCTCTTTCAAGAGCTCGGCAGGCGTTTTTCCTGTCATAGCCTTCACCTTGCGATAGAGCTGCACCTTGCTCAACAGCATCTGGGCTCCCAAATCATCCATCTTCATATCAGCATTGCCCATATTCTCAAGGATCTTCTTCTTGAAACGGTCCATGAAGTAACGATCACTCTCATCCAGATGATTCAGTTCAGCAGCCCAGCCCTCCTTGTTCTCGATGAATCCACGAGCCACGGCTTTCTGTTTCTGCAGCTTCTTTCTATATACCTTATATATATAGTAGATGACAAAGAGCAGAACCAATACGATGACGATGGCAACAATAATCATCCATTTCTGAATACGGGAAACCTCTGAATAAGAATCAAGACTGTCAGAAATCTGATCCAGATTCTTCATCTTGGCTTCTAGATCCTGATATTGCAGAGCGATAGCATCGCAGTTTTCCTGGGTAGCAAGAAATGATTTCATCACATTATCCTTCTTATAGGGTTTACCCTGAAGGATATTCATCGCCAATTCCATAATCTTCTCGCCCTGGGTAGGATAGACATAAGAAGCTGCAAACTGTCCTCTCTTCACTCTATCCACTCCTTCCCATTCTCCAGGCAATCCATCAATGCCTACTATCAGCATCTGCTTATCAATGCCTCGTCTCTCTGCTTCCAGAAAGGCTCCTATGGCACCCAAGTCGCTATGTCCGAACACGCCATCCGCATGTCCGCCCTTATCCAGATATTGCTTCATCAACTCCTGGGCGCGCTCCATCTTCCAGTTGCTTTCCAGGGTAACCACCTTGATTCCCGGATAATTCTTCATCACCTCGTGGAAACCACGATGGCGCTCAATGACAGGGGAAGCATCCTTCAAGCCCGTAATCTCAACAACGGTACCTTTTCCATCCAGTTTACTGGCAAGAAAGCGTGCTACTTCCCTACCCGCTTCTACATTATCGCCACCGATGGAAGCTGTATAATGGGGTGTCTTTACCTTTCTGTCGAAGAGGATAACCGGGATATGCGCACGATAAGCTCGCTCGATGGCAGGTGTTACATCATTCACGTTATCAGGAGCCACCACGATTAAATCTACCTTCCTGGCTATCATACTGTCTATCTGGCGAGCCTGGCGTTGCCCGTCATTCTCTGCAGTAGTAAACAGCAAATCCACATTCTTATACTGATACTGCGCCAGTCGCATCTCATTATTCACCTTCTCGCGCCAAACTCCGCTGCAACATTGCGACACACCAATCACCATCTTCTTCTGGGTGCATGAATCCAGAAGAAGAAGCATACTACTAAGTAATACTATTAATATAATATAGAGTCTTTTCATTAATTTCATACTTCTTCCATCCGTTTAAGTTCCCACCCCTCAAACTGCATGATGATGAGATGGAGTTTTGTACCTTGGCGCAAAGCCTCAACCCTTGGAGCCTCAGCATATCGATGAATCTGCTCTACAGCCTCACGCCACTGTTTCTCTGCCTTGGTCATAGGCTTGCCATCTTCCGTAAACTCACCTTCAACTATCGCAGAGAAATCTTTCTTAGAAAGAACCTTCAACTCCAGGATGTAGCTATGCTGACTGGCATAATGGGTAAGGTCTGGCAAAAGGAAGAAATCACAATAGCCATGATTCAACTCCAACTCTGGAGCCGTGATATAATAATCATTCAGATTCAGATAAGCCATGAAGAATCCCTGCAGGTTTCGCTCAGCCTCAATGCCATCACGCACCGATGAAACCTTGGCATAGGCATCCGCCATAAAGCGCAATCCTTCTTCCCACTTACCATCGTATGCCATATCATAATAGTAATCGGTGAGCTGGTTGACATCCACATAAGCCTTTGCCTGATACTCCTCTTCCAGATAACCATAATACTGCTTGCGGACATTATTGTTCGGAATGCCCAGAATGAGCTTGGAACCACGAGTTCCCTTGATGGTCAACATGCCATAATAGAACAGAAGACTTGGAAATATCTCTGCCTTTGGAATCTGATACGCAGAAAACGACTCATAAAGCTGGGTAACAATCTGCTCCTCTTCTGCAATCTTGCGGATAATGCCCTTACGCTCTCCATCCAGCTTGTCAAACTGCAACAGTTTCTTCATCTTGCCGTAATCGGTACGGGTATTCGGGTCTATCATCTCTTCTGGCGGACATCCGGCATCCATGTAATTGCGAAGGTAATAAAGAACCATATCACAATTAAACATACGAGTCTTTTTCTTCAATGCCTGTTTAGCGAAGCAATAGTTATCATACCATGGCTTCATATCATTGACGATGGCATCAATATCACTATCGGCAGGAATACTACCATGCGTCTTATAATAGGTAAACATCTCCACCACATCAGTGGTAGAGAAACCAAGCATCTCATCAAACTCCGGCTTGATAGAAATGTTCCAACCTATATTGAATCCACTCGTCACATCATCCAGGGTTACAGGGCTCACACCCATCATGAAGATACGCTCAAAATTACCTTTGAACTTCTTGAAGACATCACGATAAAATCCATCGGCATGGGTTATTGCATGATATACTTTCTCACCACGTTCGTTGAGAATGACATTCGTGAAGTTATCATACTCATCGATGATGAGATACAGATGATACTGGTGCGCCTTGGCTGCCTTGAATATCAGTTCCATCTTTTCCTCGAAATCTTCCTGCGCCAGGATTTCTTCCATCTCTGCCTGATAATAGTCTGAGTATTGACGGACAAAAGCATCGAGGTTGATGCTGAAATAAGAATTAAACTTAGTCTCAAGCTTATCGATATTACCCGTAATCTGGGAGAAATCGAGGAACAGCACCTGATACTTTCCCTGCAAAGGAGTAGGATGCTGTCCTATCCACAGATTTCCAAAAAGACTCTGGAACTTATGGCTCTGCGTACAGTCATAGTAAGAATAGAGCATACTCAAGAATATGCTCTTACCAAAACGACGAGGACGGATGAAGAAGAGATTGCGAGGCTGCTTCTCTAGCTCCGGGATAAACATCGTCTTATCCACATAATATAGATTCTGCTCTATTACCGTAACAAAATCTGCCACCCCATAAGGTAGTAGTTTTACTTGCTGTTCCATGATAATCTATCTTTAAAAACACTATCTGTGTGCAAAGATAGCATAAAAAAACGAAAAAGCCACAGTTTGCATTTACAAACTGAGGCTTTTATTATATTTTTTCCGAAACACTCGATTTTACGTGATTACAAACCGAGCTTATGAACCTTCAGATTCTTGAATTCAGCCTTGCCATCCTGGGTGTAGAGCTTCACATTCTCGTATGGAGCTACAGGGAACACGAGGTTGGTCATGGCGATGCGACCGCCATCTACGAAGAGCTCAACAGATGACTTATCTACGAAGATATCAACATGATAGGTCTTCTTGCCATCCTCACAAAGACTCAATGGAGCCCAGGTAGCCAGAGCGAAATCGTTCTTGTAATTGATGGAGTTGGTGATGCGGGCAGGCTCCTTGCCTTCTGCTGCACGCTGCTTATCCCAAGCCAACTCGATATCGTGAGGAACTGCCTGCTTGCCGAAATCACTCAGACCACTTTCGGTTCTATCCATCACTACCTTGCCCTGCTTCATATCGAAGTAAATCAGAGTGCGCTCACGCTTGTTGTTTGAAATCTCGATACCGGCAATGCCGTTGGCATCTGGAGTTACATCAGCTTCGATTTCGAAAGCACCATTCATATTAGCAGCAACACCAGCAAACTCCTTGGCATCGGCAACAGAAGCATCAGCCAAATCCTTGGTTTCCTTTCTCAAAGCATATACTTCTGGAGCTACATTTTCAGAAACATAATATTTGCCGTTCTTCTCGTAAAGCTTCAACTCTCGAGGCAAACCATTGGCACCACGATTCTGCTTAAACGGAGTAAGGTTGGCATACTGCCAGTTGCTCATCCAAGTGATACCCAATACTCGGTCGCCTGTATTTGAGAAGGTAACGGTAGCGTAGTGATCCTTACCCCAATCAAGCCACTTTACTTCGTTGGCATCAGGACAGGTAAACTTCTTGCCATCGAAATCGCCTACGAAATACTCGGTAGCGCTGCCACCAAACCAGCAGCCAGGGTTGATATTCATGGTCATCACCCACTTCATCTTCTTCTTATCACCATTTACCGGCAACTGGAAGAAGTCTGGGCACTCATACTGGCATGGCTGCTGACCTATACCTTTACCGAAGGCACTAACATAATTCCACTTCTTAAGATTCTTTGACTTGTACAAACGCATCTCCTTATCGGCAGAAACAATCATATACCAGCACTTTCCCTTCTCATACCAGAATACCTTAGGATCACGGAAGTCCTTCAAACCATCGAATGGAGTCAACACTGGATTGCCCTCGTACTTGGTAAAGGTGCGACCATTGTCATTGCTGTAGGCAATGCACTGCACCTCATCGTGGTTCACACTGTTGTTGGTATAGATAGCGATGATGGCATCCTTGCCGAAACCTGCCGTATTCTTCTTGTCGATGACAGAACTGCCAGAGAAAATATGACCTACAGGGTCGCGGGCGATGGCTGGGTCGAGGTGCTCCCAGTGAACCAGGTCCTTGCTTACGGCATGTCCCCAGTGCATGTTGCCCCACTTACTTCCGTATGGGTTATACTGGAAATAGAGATGATACTCACCATCCTTATACACCATACCGTTAGGGTCGTTCATCCAACCGTAGAGCGGAGTGAAGTGATAAGATGGGCGATAGTAATCGGTATTGGTGGTATCGAATGTATCGCTGAGCTTGAGCAAGTTGAGTGCCAAAGCATCCTTCTTCAGACCGAGAATCTTGACTGTAGCAGTCTTACCCTTGCCCAAAGCGAAAGGCACATAATAATCAGAACCATTCTGAGCCAGGCGAACGTCCATCCAGGTATCATCCTTAGAACCTGTATCGAGCAAAACCTGGGCCTCATCCTTCTCTTCCTGGATAGGGAGAAGAAGATACTTGGTAGGATTCTCCACCTTGATGATAGTAGTATCACCCTTGTGTTCGATGTTCATCTTCTGTGCAAAGGCAGAAGTTGTAGCTGATGCCATCAACATGAGGCAGGCAGCCTTCAGCATTTTGTTTGTTTCCATTGTAAAATTATTGTTAATTGTTATTGTTTATATCTATAACGTATTATTGTTTGTCTTATTACCGACAGCCCTATACATTATATTATATATAGG
>JAJXBQ010000344.1:0-2292 GCA_021640525.1 Segatella copri | reverse complement strand
AATAAATAGTACCTTTGTGCGCAGTTAAAACGTTATTACATATAAATGAGATAAAATGGCGAAAGATAAGATTGCTTTTGTGTGCAGCAATTGCGGACAGGAAAGTGCCAAATGGATGGGCAAATGTCCTAGCTGCGGACAATGGAATACATTTAAGGAAATTCGTATTGCTGCCGATTCCGGATCGCAGGCTGCGAAGAATGCCGGAATGACCATGCGTCATGGTGGGGCTGCCACGATGTTTGGCGGGCAGCACAGCGAGCATGACGCTGCGCCGATGAAGCTTCGCGATATTTCTGCGATTGATGAACCGCGCATCGATATGAGGGACGAGGAGCTGAACCGTGTGCTGGGTGGCGGAATGGTTCCTGGCAGCATTACGCTCCTGGGCGGTGAACCGGGAATCGGTAAGAGTACGCTCACCTTGCAGACCATTCTGAACATGACTGACCGCCGCATCCTGTATGTGAGCGGAGAGGAGAGTGCCCATCAGATTAAACTCCGTGCCGACCGGTTGGCTAAAGGACAGGCGATGCTCAGAGAGGGTTCATCTGCGGACACACAGAAAACGGCTTCTCTTTCATCAGAAGGAGCCTTTGATCATATTACGGTTCTCTGCGAAACGCAGTTGGAGAAAATCTTCAGCCATATTCAGGAAGTAGCTCCACAGCTGATAGTTATAGATTCTATCCAAACTATTGCTACAGAAGAAGTAGACAGTTCGCTAGGTTCTGTCTCCCAAGTTCGCGAGTGTGCAGCCTCCCTGCTCCGTTTTACCAAGACGAGTGGCATTCCGGTTATTCTGATAGGACATATTAATAAGGAGGGAACGCTTGCCGGACCAAAGATTCTGGAGCACATCGTTGATACGGTGATTCAGTTTGAGGGCGACCAGCATTACATGTACCGCATCTTGAGAAGCATCAAAAACCGATTCGGAAGTACTTCTGAGTTGGGAATCTACGAGATGATGCAAGGCGGACTCCGACAGGTGAGCAATCCTTCAGAGTTGCTGCTTACTGAAGATCATGACGGGCTTTCGGGTGTTGCCATCAGCGCAGCCATCGAGGGTGTTCGTCCGTTCCTGGTAGAGACGCAGGCTTTGGTTTCAACAGCAGCCTATGGAACTCCGCAGCGTTCGGCAACTGGTTTTGACCAGCGCCGTTTGAACATGCTCCTGGCGGTTCTAGAGAAACGTGTGGGGTTCAAGTTGATGCAGAAGGACGTGTTCCTGAATATAGCCGGAGGATTGAGAGTAACCGATCCTGCCATGGACTTGAGTGTGTTGGCAGCCGTATTGAGCAGCAATGTTGACACGCCTATCGAGCAAGGCTGGTGTATGGCGGGCGAGGTAGGTCTGAGCGGTGAAGTCCGTCCGGTGAGCCGTATCGAGCAGCGTATTGCTGAGGCTGAAAAACTGGGATTCCAGCACATTATCATCCCGAAATACAACAATCATGGTTTCGACCATAAAAAATATAAGATAGAAATTCATCCCGTAAGGAAGGTGGAAGAAGCATTCCGCTGCCTGTTCGGGTGAAGTAAAAAGTAATCATACAGTTCAAAGTTCAAAATTCAAAGTAAAATGAAGGATTCAGTAATCATTGTGAGCGGCGGCATGGATAGCATCACGCTGCTCTACGATAAGAAAGACGAGATTGCACTCGGCATTAGTTTTAACTATGGAAGTAATCATAACGAGCGTGAAATTCCTTTCGCCAAGATGCATTGTGAGCGTTTGGGAATCAAGCATATTACGATAGATTTGGGTTTCATGCATCAGTATTTCAAGAGTTCTCTTCTTGAAGGTGCTGATGCGATTCCTGAAGGTCATTATGCTGCTGATAATATGAAGAGTACGGTGGTTCCTTTCCGTAATGGAATCATGCTGAGCATTGCCATCGGCATTGCAGAGAGTAATAAACTGAAGAAAGTTTTCATCGCGAACCATGGTGGCGATCATACGATTTATCCAGACTGCCGTCCGGAGTTTATCAAGGCAATCGATGAGGCTGCCGAGGCTGGCACCTTCGTAGATGTTCGCGTGGTGGCTCCTTATACGAATATTACCAAAGGGCAGATTGCTGAGATAGGTAAGAAGTTGGGCATTGACTATGCTGAAACCTGGAGCTGCTATAAGGGCGGTGAGAAGCATTGTGGCAAATGCGGAACCTGCGTAGAGCGCAAGGAGGCTTTGGCCGAGGCGGGTATTGAGGATACTACCGAGTATGAAGAATAAGGATGAAGATGAATCAGGCGTTCTTCGTTCCCTATATATAATAAGGTGTAATC
>JAJXBQ010000079.1:0-13642 GCA_021640525.1 Segatella copri | reverse complement strand
ATATATGTGAATCACTTTAGAAATAGAGAGAGATTTATATAAAGATGAGGGTGTGTCATAAGTCTGTGACACACCCTCTTTTATTTTTTATTTATCCTTTCTGAATATCTTATCCACGACTATAGCAATGGCGCCATCGCCGGTTACATTGCAGGCGGTGCCGAAACTGTCCATCGCGATATAGAGGGCTATCATAAGTGCTTGCATATCAGCATTGAAACCTAAAACTGAGGCTAGCGGACCTAGCGCTGCCATGACGGCTCCTCCCGGAACTCCCGGAGCTGCTACCATGCAGATGGCGAGCACGAAGATGAAGTTGAGAAAGAGGGGGAGATTGCAAGGCATACCATTGATGAGACAGATGGTGAGCGCACAACAGGTAATCTTCATCATTGATCCCGAGAGATGGATGGTGGCACAGAGCGGAATGGTGAATCCGGCAATGCCATCGGTGACGCCGTTTTTCAAGGTCTGCTTCAGAGTTACCGGAATGGTGGCTGCCGATGATGATGTGCCAAGTGCCGTGAAGTAGGCTGGCAACATGTTGAGCAACAGCTTAAACGGATTCTTGTGGGACAAGCCGCCTGCCAACAGATATTCGTAAAGTAAGATGACGATATGGAGCACGAGAATCACGAGGATAATCTGTGCAAAGACCAGCAGAATGTGGTAGGCTTCGCCGGAGAAAGTCATGCCCAGGAAGATGCCGAAGATATAAAGGGGCAGTAGGGGAATGATGACTTTAGCAATGACACCTGATACGATTTCCTTGAATTCTTGGAAGATGTTCTTCATGGTGCGGCTGCCTTTGTGGGCAATGCCCAGTCCGGCAATGAAGGAGAATACGAGGGCACTCATCACATCTACCATGGCAGGTATCTTGATTTCGAAGAAGGGTTTGAGTTCTTCTGCCTTATCTACTGCCACATGGGCAGAATTGGCAATCATGTGTGGAAAGAGTGCCGAACCTGTACCATAGGCTAGCAGACCAGCCAGGATGGTGTCGGCAAAGGCGATGCCCACGGTGGCAAGAAGGAGCTTTCCGGCTCCGTGACCGATGTCGGCAATGGCTGGTGTTACGAGACCGATGATGATGAGCGGTATCATAAAGCCCAGAAACTGGCTGAAGATGCCGTTGAAGGTGAGAAACGCTCTGACGGCCGCTTCATTGAAGAAATTGCCGAAGATTACACCCAACAGGATGGCAATGATGATTCTTGCCAATAGTGGCATTTTGATTCTTTTCATATTCGTAAAATTGCTTTTTGCCTGCAAAGGTACGATATTTCTGACTTTTTTCCAAGTATTTTGCTGTTTTTTTAGAATCTGTCATGCTTACTGTACAACTTTCATGATGTTCGAAGGTGGGCGCTGCGCCATGAGTTCCTGCTTCATATAATCCATGTAGGGCGCTACATGCTGATAATAATGGTAATAACCCAGACAGAGATAGTTGAGACCGGAATCGCCATACTTATCTTTCATGAAGCGGTTCTTTGGGCATTCTCCATGACAGGCAAACTCCATGTCACACTCCTTGCACTGGCGGGGAAGAGAACTGTGTTTCAGACGGCTGAACTCCTGTTGCTGCTCACCATAAAGCATGTCGATGAGCGAATGGTCACGGATATTGCCCAACTTATACTCCGGAAAAACAAAGTGGTCGCAGGAATAAACATCGCCATTGTGCTCCATCACTCCCGCATGACCGCATTCCTTGGAATAAGCACAGATGCCTGGAGAAATACCCATCCAGTTTGCCAGTGTGCAGTCGAAAATCTCAACGAAGATTTTGCCCACATCCTTCCGAACCCATTCATCGAAAATTGCACAGAGAAAGTAGCCCCACTGCTCCGGCGCAACTGATGCCTCGCTCAGAGAAATCTCATTCTTGTCGGCAAGACTTGCCAGGGTACGGCCATCCTCATGTCGGGTCAGTCGCTCAACGATAGGTGTGAACTGCAGAAACTGACAGCCGTTTTCCTTGAAGAAGCGGTAGAACTCCAGTGGATGATTGACATTATAGGCATTTACCACCGCCATCGCATTCCATTCCACCCCGTGTTTCTTCAGCAGTTTGATGCCCTGCATCACCTTCTTCCACGATGGTTTTCCCGCAGCCGTCAGCCGGTAATGGTCATGATAAGGCTGCGGACCATCGATAGAGATACCTACCAGCCAATGGTTCTGGGCAAAAAACTCGCACCATTCATCGGTCAGCAACGTGCCGTTGGTCTGAATTACGTTGTCGATGCGCCTGCCTCCAGCATACTTTTGCTGTAGGGATAAAGCCTTGCGGTAGAAGTCGATGGAGCGCAGCAGAGGCTCGCCACCATGCCAGGTGAAGAGCACCTGGTTCATGGTTTGCGCCTCAATATATTCTCGGGTAAACTGTTCCAGCATCTCATTGCTCATCAGATGTCGCTGAGCAGTGGGATAGAGCTTGTTCTTCTCCAGATAATAACAGTATTTGCATGCCAGGTTGCAATGGGCACCCGCAGGCTTCAGCATTACATACAGTGGCTTGGCAAAGGAATTTGCTATGTTGTCGTTCATCATTTTTTCTTGAATCTAGTTGTAATCTCTATCTCTCTGTAACCGGGAGATAAAATCAGAACTTAGGCAGCGTAATTTCGAAATCCTTGCTGTCTCGATGCTCCTTTCTGATGGCAGCCAGGAGTTCGGTAAGAATCTTAGGATGTTCTGCCGCCACATTATGGTCTTCGTGGATATCGGAAGCCAGATTATAGAGCCGCGGCTCGCCTTTTACTACCACCAGTTTCCAGTCGCCCTTTCTCACGCCAATCTGGTCGGTTTCGTGAAATTCCCAGTACAGGTAATCGTGATGTTTCTGCTCTGCATCCTTGCCCAGAAGGGTAGGAGCGATAGAGATTCCGTCGAAACCATCACCAGCCAACTTTCTGTTGGTATAACGCTTGGCAAAGTTTCTGATGCCAGCCAAATCGCAGAAAGTAGGCAGCAGGTCGTAAAAGGCAAACTGGGTATCGTTCACCGCTCCTGCCTTGATATGCTCAGGCCACCAGGCGATAAACGGTATGCGGATGCCGCCTTCGTAGCACTGGCGTTTCAGACCTTTCAACTTACCGTCACGACCGAAGAACTCCGGGTCGGCACCACCTTCTTCATGTGGTCCGTTATCTGAAGTAAAGATGACAATGGTGTTCCTGTCGAGTCCCTTCTCCTTCAGCTTAGCGAAGATTTCGCCCACATACTGGTCTAGTCGGGTAATCATTCCGGCAAACTGTGCGTGGGTATGAATCGCAGCGTTGTATCTCGAATCTTCCCATCCGCCCCAGGTTTTATCGGTAAAGAACTGTTTCTGGTAATTCTCTAGAATAGAGTCTTCCGGCTGGGCAAGTTCGGCATGCGGCAGGGTATAGGTAAGGAATCCTACGAAAGGATGTTCCTTATCCTGTCTGTCTATCCATTCCAGTGCCTTGTCGTGGATGATGCGGGCAGAATACTGTTTGCGCTTGAAATAATCCTTGCCGAACATCGGATGCTGGATGTTCTGTTCCATTACCTCTCTTACCACCGCTGTATCTCCCATTGCACGACTGTAGCGGTTCAGGAAGTTAGGATAATAGAGATGAGCCTGAAACTGGCAGATATAGCCATAGAATTCGTCCACGCCACGCTTGTCGGGAGTAGAAACCGAACCCTCATATCCGCCAGCCCATTTCCCGAATACACCGGTTCTGTATCCTTTGTCCTTCATGATTTCGGGCAGAATCTTATGCTGCGGGTCGTAAGGTTCCTGTCCTACGACAGAATACTCCTCGTTGTTGCCATATTTTACCATTGGCACACCTCTCCAGTATTCCTTGTTTCCACGCACATGTGTATGTCCCGTATGCTGACCCGTCATGAGGGTAGCTCTCGACGGAGCCGAGACGGGAGAACCGGCATAAGCCTGGGTGAATCTCATTCCCTCTTGTGCCATCCGGTCTATATTAGGCGTGTGGATATAAGGTTGGCCGTAACAAGCCAGATCGCCATATCCCATGTCGTCACACAGTATGAAGAGAATGTTGGGCGGGGTGTTCTGTTTTGCACAGAGCAGGGTAGGAAGACACGCCAAACCTACCCCTGTAAGCCATATTGTCTTGTTCATATCAATATTATTTTGTTCGGTTCCTTTACTCATCTACCTTCAGATTTCTGCGATAGGTAGCGAGGAGTTTCTTCATTTCCTTTTCTACCTTCTGCATGCCAGGCTTGCCGTAGAGGTTGTGCAGCTCGTTCGGATCAACCTGGATATCATACAACTCGTAGTAGTCAATATCGGCATCATTGGTGATGTAGTTGATGGATTTGAGATATTCGAAACACCAGTTTTCTGAAGTTCCCGGTTGGCACTGATACTTGTTTTCTGGAACGGCTCTTTCGCCACCCTTGCCGTAGAAATGAATCAGTTTGTAGCGCTCGGTTCTCACACCATCGTGCTTGCGTACCAGATGATAATTAGGGTAGTCATAATAATGGTAATACAGACTCTTACGCCATTTTCTTACAGGCTGTCCGGCAAACAATGGTTGGAGCGAAGTGCCCGGCATATAGGCTGGCTTCTTCAAGCCCGCCAGGTCGAGGAAGGTAGGAGCAAAGTCGATGTTCTGTACCATCTGGTTGCACTCGCTCTTAGGCTGGATATGCTTAGGATAGCTGATGATGAGCGGTGTATGGAATGATTCCTCATACATGAAACGCTTGTCAAACCAGCCGTGTTCGCCCATGTAGAATCCCTGGTCGGAGGTGTATACGATGATGGTATTATCCGTGAGATGATGCTCATCGAGATAAGTCAGGAGTCGGCCTACACTCTCATCCACCGAAGCAATCACTGCCATATAGTCGCGGATATAGTTCTGGTATTTCCATTCTACCAGTTCCTTACCCGTGAGATTCTTGCTCAGGAATTCTCTGTTTCTCGGCATGTAATAGGCATCAATAGCCTCGCGCTGCTGCGGTGTCATGCGGTTCATCTCCCCCATGAGTCCGGCATACGAGTCTCTGCCTTCCGGTGTAGAAGGGTCGTACATTTCGGGCACTTTCAGGTCGCGTACCATTTCCATATATTCACCGATAGTCATCTTCTGGGTGGATGCAGCCGAGCCTCGGGTCGCATAGTCGTCCCAGAAGGTTTCAGGTAGCGGGAAGTTTACTTTGCCGTATTTCCCAACATACTTGGTGCTAGGCATCCACAGACGGTGGGGTGCCTTATGATGAACCAGCAGACAGAATGGCTTGTTTCTGTCTCTTTGGTCGAGGTATTCGATGGCATGGTCTGTGATGAGGTCGGTGGCATATCCCATTTCCTGCTTGTATTCTCCGTAATGGTCTGTTGATGCGAAGGTCGGGTTGTAATATTGTCCCTGGTCGTTGAGGATGTGATAGAAATCGAAGCCTTTAGGGCGGCATGACATGTGCCATTTTCCCACTACTGCCGTCTCATAGCCTGCCTTCTGCAGCATTTCTGAGAAGAAGGTTTTGGTGGAATCGATGCCCTCTGCCAGCATGCGCTGTCCGTTCTGATGACTGTAGAGGCCGGTCATCAGACAGGCACGGCTTGGTGTAGAAAGCGAGTTTTCAACGAAAGCCTCGTTGAATTTCATTCCCCTTTCTGCAAGTCGGTCGATATTTGGGGTAGGCGCCAGTTGGGAGATGGCACTGCCGTAGGCGCTGATAGCCTGTATGGCGTGGTCATCGCACATGATATACAGGATGTTTGGTTTTTCGCCTGTATTCTGGGCGAAGAGAGATAGCGGCAAGGCTTGAAGGGCAGCCATCGCCAGCAAAGATCGGTTGAAAGGTTGATAATTATTAGCCATAATGTTTAAAATATTTATCAAAACAACAAAAAGAGGGATGCCAACTCACTTGGCATTCCCTCTTGATGTTTTAACATGAGTCATACTACCTGAAAAGTAGACAAGTCATGTGACTAGCTTATGAATTGATTACTTAAAAAGTTTAATATCTCAAGTTTGGGTTCTTTTCACCGTCGGTTGTAGGGTATGGGCAGTAGATTCTATCCTCAGACCAAGTACCCTTAACGGTAACGCTCTCCTTGGCAGTATATTCCTTGCCACCCTCTTTCGCAACAACGATAGGAGCATTGGCAACGCGATACTCGAAGTTCTTCTTGAGCTCGTCCATACGGAGCTCATCTGAACGGCGGGTAACCATAGATACCCAGTTACCTGCAACTTCCCATCCGTGTTCGATGTAGCAAGCCTCAGCAAGCTGGGCAGCGCTCATGTTGTCGATCTTTACGGTAGTTCCGTCGCCAAGTGTCACATTTTCAACATCTGTTACGGCACGGCTGCGAACCTGCTTCAAGCAGTTCTTAGCTTCTGTCAAGTCAGAGAGGCCTGCACGGGCTGCACTCTCAGCATACCAGAGGAGAACCTCTGAATAGCGGATGAGGTTATGACGGCGGTCATTAACCATACCCTTATAGTTGATTCCCATGTAATCGTATGGCTGTTTGAGCATATTACCCTTTTCGTCAGCATTGACAGTGAAGATAGTGAACATAGGGTGATAAGCATCTACGACAGGTTTGCCATTGTTGTCAAGTTCCCACCAGTAAACGGCCTTGCTGATTTTATCCTTTTTTACTTCCTTATCGCCGATTTTCTCAGTGATAGTCTCCTGGAATGTAACTTTAGGAGCATAAATTGCATTCTTGCGAGGTCCCTCTGGATATCTCTTCCAGAAAGCAATTTCGCCCCAGGCGTCACCCCAGCCACCATCGCCGAGACCTTCGAAGCGACAGCAGGAAGAAAGCTGTGAGTCATGATCCCACCAACCCTTGGCATCGTTGTTGATACCGAGCACGGTTTCCATGTTGTAATTGTTACCCATAGAGTAAACTTCCTTCCAGTCTGGGTTCAAGATGAAGCCATAAGTACCATTGTTGGTGATGACATCCTTAGCCAACTCAGCAGCGAGCTTATAGTATTCTGTTCCCTTATTGAGCGGATAACCTGCCATTGACATATAAACTGCTGCCAAGGTAGACTGTGCAGCCTGTTTGGTAGCCCAAACGTCAACTCCGAACAAGCGGGCAGGCTCCTTGTCATAACCTGTAGGAAGTTCGTTGATGGCATCCTTCAAGTCTTGAACGATCAATTCGTATACTTTCTCAATCTCAGATGGCTGAGCATCAAACTGTTCTATGTTGGTCTTAGTGATAATAGGCAATTTGCCGAATACACGTACCAGATAGTAGTACGAGTAAGCACGCCAGAAGTGAGCGTTTCCCAATGCGGTAGCAATCTTAGCCTTATCACCAGGGAATTTCTCAGAGCCCTCGATAATCAGATTGGCAGTCTTGATAACTGCATAATGCTGAGTCCAGGCTTCTGTAACACCCTTGTTGGCACCATCAGAATCAAATGCATCGAGCGCAGCACAAGCCTGCTTGTTGGAACCAGGGTTAGCAGTGATATCGTCTCCCTGCCACTGTGGATACATAGGGTTAGTCCAACTTTGTGTCTGATTCACTTTATCGTACAGCGTATTAACACCTGCGGTGTAGTCGTCTTCGATGGTATAGAATGTGTCTGGATTCAACTGACCCTTTGGATCCTCATCCAGGAAATCGCCACATGATGTGAGTGACAACATGGAAGCTGCCATGAAGCAACCTGTATATAATAATTTCTTAGTTTTCATAATTCTTACAGTTTTTAGATTGTTGAATTTAGAAGGTTACACGAACACCCATTGTGATGGTACGAGGATTAGGATAAGCACCCATATCCAAACCATTATCACGGTCTACGTTGGCATCACTGAAAGAAGCACCTGCTGGGTCAATACCCTTATAACCTGTGATGGTGAAGAGGTTCTGAGCTGAGAGTGAAAGACGGATGTCTGCCAACTTGGTTACGCTACGTGGGAATGTATAAGCTACGCTGATATTCTCACAACGGAAGTAGTCGGCATTCTCGAGCCACTTGTCTGAATTACCATAGTTCTTGTTCTCTGCACCGATGGTAGGCATTGTTACACCTATATTACTGAAGTGATCCTTGTCTGTAACGAATCTTGAAGCACCAACCTCTGCATTCATTGCGAAACGTACGATATTCAAACGTTTTGCACCGAAGGCTGCATTGCAGAACATGTTGAAGTCCCAGTTCTTATAGGTAATGGTGTTGTTCCAGCCTAATGTGACATCAGGATTTGAGCGACCCAATACGAAACGGTCTGTACCTGCATTTGGAGAAGCAGTCTTGGTTCCGTCTGCTGTATAGTACATGTCTACATACTGTCCCTTGTCGTTCTTTTCTACTCCAGCCCACTTGAATCCGTAGAATGTACCGATAGCTTCACCTTCCTTGATGATAGTACATGGGTCAACAGTACCAGGAGCTGGCTTCTCACCATAAATGATAGGTTCATCGGCTGTCATCTTGGTTACCTTGTTTTTGATGTAGCTGGCATTGAGTGTAGATGACCATGACCAATCCTTGGTCTGGATAATCTGACCATTGATGGTTACGTCAACACCCTTGTTGTTTACCTCGCCGGCATTTACCCAATATTTGGTTGCACCCAAGTAGCCAGGAGCTGCAGTCTGCAAAAGGGCATCCTTGGTGGTCTTGTTGAAGTAGTCGAAACTGATGTTCAAACGGTTACCGAAGAAACCGAGGTCAACACCGAGGTCAAACTGGTGAACCTTCTCCCAGGTCAGGTCTGGTGTAGCAAAACTGTTTGCCCAGTAACCTGTATAAGACTGGTTTGTTCCGTATGAGAAACCTGTTGATTCCAAAGTTCCAAGAGTAGAATAAGGAGCGATGTCCTGATTACCGATGATACCATAGCTGGCACGGATCTTCATGTATTCTACTGCATTTCTGATAGGCTCCCAGAACTTTTCGTTAGAAACAGTCCAAGCACCTGCGATAGATGGGAAGTAACCCCACTTCTTGTTGGTGAAACGGCTGGAACCATCGGCACGGAATGTACCGGTCAGCATGTAGCGGTCGGCATAGTTGTACATGACGCGGGCAACGCCAGAGAGCATGGTCCACTTGCTGTAACCATTAGTCGGATTCTTGGAAGCTGCATCCTGGATATTCCAGTAACCTAACTGCTCGTGGGCAATACCGGTACCGGTCATTTGCATTTTGCGAACCTCGTTAGAAGAAACTTCCCATACACCGGTAGCTGTCAATGCGTGCTCGCCCCACTTGCCCATGTAAGTCAAATTGTTGGTAGACTGCAAAGCGGTTACTGTAGCATCGCCATTTGTCATGGAGTTACCTGAAACATTTACTCTGGTTGAAGTGAAGTTGTACCACTTATAATCATTATAGTCGATACCATTTGTGGTGGTGAATGTCAAGCCTTTGAGAAGGTTGAACTTCAAGTCAATGTGACCGGTTACCATGGTACGCTTGCGGTCGTTGTCGCCATCATGGAGAATACCGTAAGGGTTGTTCTGGATACAGTTGTAAGGATCCACATTGTAGTTGCCGTTAGGTGCCATCATTTCCATCGTTGGAGAGTAGTTCAATCCTACCCAGATAGGGTTAGACTGGTTCTGCGCAAAACCTGCACCAGAGTTGTCGGTCTGAGCAAGGTTGATATCGGTGGTCATCTCTAACCAGTCGAAAATCTTATTGTGCATGTTAGCCTTGATAGCGTAACGTCTTGATTTTGTATCTGTGATAACACCCTTCTGGTCCATATAGTTGGCAGAGAAGTAGGTCTGAGTCTTCTCATTGCCCTGAGAAACTGCTACCTTATAGTTCTGGGTGATTCCAGTCTGGAGCAACTCGTCCATCCAGTCGATACCTGGTTTGGTTCCGTCAAGATAACCTTGCATGGCACTCTTGGCTACACCCTTGTAGTCAATCAAAGCCTGTGCATATTCTTTGGTTCCCATTACCTCAGGAATGTGGTAAGCGTTAGAGATACCGAAACTTGCATCGAATGTTACCTGGGTAGCACCGGCAGAACCGCTCTTGGTTTGTACCATAACTACACCATTGGCACCGCGGGCACCATAGATGGCGGTAGAAGATGCGTCCTTCAATACCTGGATGCTTTGGATATCTTCAGGGCTGATACCCTCAAGACCTGTCTCGCGAACGATACCGTCTACTACGTAGAGAGGGTCGTTGCTCTTGTTAACAGAACTTGTACCACGTACACGAATCTTCATGGCTCCACCAGGAACACCGCTTGACATTACCTGCACACCAGACATACGTCCGTTGAGGGCATCCTCAACACGTGCAACAGGCTGGTCCTTGAAATTCTTGCTGTCCAAAACTGCCACAGAACCAGCCAAGTCAGCCTTCTTTACTGTACCGTAACCGATGACTACGGTCTCTTCAAGCATGTTGGCATCATCCTGCAAAGTGATGTTGAGTGGACTACCGCTCCATGTGAGGGTCTGTGATTTGTAACCCACATAAGTGATGGTAAGTTTGGCACCCTTTTCGATGTTGCTGAGGGTGAAGTTACCATCCAGGTCAGTTACCATCCAGGTCAGTTACGGTTCCACCGGTCTTACCTTCGATTCTGATGGTAGCGCCGATGATAGGTTCTCCGGTAGCGTCTTTAACAGTACCTGTACATGAGTTTTGCTGCTGGGTAGCTGTAGCAATGTTAGAATTGCTTTGAGCAGCCAATGCAGAAACAGTGCAAAGAGGTGACATCGCACCTAAAAGCGCTGCAAAATACAAATTTGCTCTTTTGTTCATAGGGCTATTATTTATTGTTAGTTATAAAATTTTTCGTACTTCTTTCTAGTTATTAGAATGCTGAAACAGAGTTTATACAAGGGCATCCCTTTGCATCGTCGATTACGATGCGGATGCCACTTGTAGTAATCTTATCGAAGCGAAGTATTCGCTTGTAGCCGATAGTGGTAGTCTCTTCCTTAGGGTCGAGCCTTACCCAGTTTTTGCCTTGTTGGTAATAGATTGAGAAGGCTTTTACGCGCTGCCCCAGAGGTATGTATTCCTGGAGCATGAGGCGTGTGATAGATTTTGGCTTTCCGAGTTGAAACTCGATATAGGCATCTTTTTTCTTTTTAGAAGCCCAGAAGGTGTCATACTGGCCGTCTGTGATATTCTTGCCAATGTGCTTGCCTTGCTGGCTGTCTACTTTAGGTGTGATGCCTTTCAGTAGATTGACAGATAATTCTTGTCGGATTTTCCTGTGGAAGTTTACTGCATTTGCAGAGTCGATAGGGTGGATGAGTCCATCCTTGTCTACCGGGAAGTTGAGTAACATGGTAGCGTTGTGTCCTACACTCTTGTAGTAGAGATCGCACAGGTCTTCAACGGTTTTTACCTTACTGTCTTCTTTCTCATGGTAGAACCATCCCGGGCGGATAGAAACATCGCACTCAGCTGGTGTCCACTGGTCGCCGTCTTCCCATCCAAACTGCAACTGTTTGTAGTCTTTGAAGCCTGGATAGACGGTGTTGGATGGTATTGTAGACCAGCAGGTTTCGCCTGCAAATCCATTTTCATTTCCTACCCATCGGCATCCCGGTCCGCCATCACCGAAAAGAATGGCATTGGGTTGTAAACTGTCAACAATTTCGAAAATCCTAGGAAAATTGTAGTAGTTCCTTCTGTCGATGGTTCTGCTTTCTTCGGCACCTCCGTACCAGCCGTCTCCTCCGTTGGCTCCGTCAAACCATACTTCGAAAAGTTCGCCGTAGTTGCTCAGAAGTTCCTTGAGCTGGCGCTGGTAGAGTTTCAGGTAGTAGGGAGAACCATAGCTTGCCTGGTGTCTGTCCCAAGGCGAGAGGTAAACTCCGAATTTCAAACCGTATTTCTTGCATGCTAGGGAGAGTTCTCCTACCACATCACCTTCACCATTCTTATAAGGTGTGTTGCGGATGCAGTAATCTGTGGTGCGTGTAGGCCAGAGACAGAAGCCGTCGTGATGTTTGGCAGTAATGATGACTCCTTTCATGCCTGCAGCAACCAGGGTTCTTGCCCATTGTTCGCAATCCAGTTTCTTAGGATTGAAGGTCTTTACATCCGAATTTCCGTATCCCCATTCCTTATCATTGAAGGTGTTGAGGCCGAAATGGATAAAAGCATAGGTTTCCAGTTTCTGCCATGCCACCTGCTTGGCGGTTGGCACAGGTTGGATGGGGTCTACCTGGCTGTAGTTGCGCTGGGCGGCAGCTGTTATGGTTGCCAGCCCCAGGCATAGTGCAAAAAGAAGAGACTTCTTCATACTTAAAATAGGTTTTGTATTGGTTGTTTAAATTCCTTATTTGTCGATGTTCTCATTCAGAAGCCGGTATCTTGCCATCAGGCAGGCTCCCGTGATTCCTGCAAGACCTTTCAGACTTGAGGTAACGATTTTAGAATCCTCATTCATAATGTTGAGAGAGAATTTCTTGATACCCATCTTTACCGGTAGCGTGAGGTAGTCACCTGTAACCGACATTTCACCTCCGATGACCAGCATTTCTGGGTTGAAGATGTTGATGACTCCTGCCAGCTGTTTGCCAAGTTCATCTGCTATGCGTTGCAGTGTGGCAAGGCTCAGTACATCTTCCTTTGCTATGGCGTCCAGGATATCCTGGAGTGATAGGTCTTCATTCTTTTTCAGAACTTTTTCAGAGAGGATGGAAGTCTTTCCTTCCTTTATCTTCTCGATGAGTTTCCTTTTGAGTGCTCTGCCCGAAACTTCTGTTTCTATGCAACCTATCTTGCCGCAGTGGCAGATGATGTTGTTGTTGTAGGCAGTCATGTGACCGAATTCGCCAGAATATCCCGACTTGCCGTAATAGAGTTTGCCGTCGATGATGATTCCGATTCCGATGCCCCAGCATACGTTCACGAAGATGGCGTCTTTCAGGCCTTTGCACTGTCCCTTAATCAACTCAGCGAAAGCCATGCTCCGGGTATCGTTCTCGATACATACAGGTAGCTGTATGAGCTGGGTCAGCTTGTTGGCCAATGATTCTTTCAGGAAGGTGAACATGTTGTAGGCATTTCCCTGTACAGGATTCACGCGCTCAGCCACGTTCACGCAAACTTGAAGTATTTCTTCTCTTGAAACAGGAAGGCTTTCGATAAACTCATTGATGATTCTGCTTATCTCTTCCAGATTTTCAGGAGAGTTCTCATATACGTAAGGCACTCTTGTTTTTTCGGTAATCAGATTGCCTGCGAAGTCGCTTGCTGCAAGTGCCAGGCAGTTCATCTCAGGATTGACGCCGATGAAGTAGCCTGCTGTTGGAACGAGGTCGTAAACCATCGGGATGCGTCCCGAAGAATTGTCTTTCTTTCCAATCTCTCTGGCGAGTCCTTCTTTTATCAACTCGTTGAGGGCACTTGTTGTTGTCGGTAAGCTAACTCCGATAGCCTTCGACATCTCTGGGATGGTGGAGGCTCCGTGAGAGATAAACTGCTCCAGGAGCTTGCCCTGAACTGAGGGCTTTTTGTTTATCTTTCTAAGATATTTTATTAAGTCAGCTTTCATAACTAATATTTTTTAGTTGCAAAGATAAGGTTTTTCTGTATTGGTGCAATATTTTTGCTGTTAATAAAACTTAAATGGCGAAAAATAGTATACTTTTCGTCGTTTTCGGACATCCTGTTTCATCCTATACCTTATTATATAT
>JAJXBQ010000078.1:4208-13651 GCA_021640525.1 Segatella copri | reverse complement strand
CAGGGTAAGGCTTATACGCTCAACTTGACTCTTGGTCTGACTCCTATCGAATTCGATGTAACAACAGTTGAAGGTTGGACAGATACCAATCAGGGCGAAATCAATTCTTGGAATTAATCTTATCGGGTAAAAATAAAGAATTTATAGATATAATAAGATGAAGTTTCTTCGTTTAGCCTTTTATGTTTTGATAGCACAGCTGGTATTATCTGGTTGTGCTGGTGAAGGCGTGGAAGAAACTTCACCTTCATCTTCTGAAATCAACTTTGATGCTTATCTTGGTACGAATGAATCAACCCGTGCTGGAGAAACCAATCTTGCTTTTCTGAAAGGTACGGCGTTTAACTCAGGATTTGGTGTCTTTGCAAGGCACAAACATGCTGATGGGTCAATTTCAGATATGATGGATAATGAACACGTAACCTGGAAAGGAGATAGATGGGAATATACAAATATCCAATACTGGCCAGATAAGGATTCTGTGTATTTCTATGCCTTTGCTCCTCGTGTTGATGGAGTAAAACTGGTTAATGCCCCCGGGGAAAACAAAGCCAATCCAACTTATATTGAGTTTAATTCTTGTTATTATCCTGTAGATTTGGTGTGGGCAGTAGAAAAGAGAGAAGTACCAAAATCTCCGACTTCTGCCAGTAAAGTGAATTTTCAGTTTAAGCATGCTTTAGCCCGTTTGGCTTTTGATATCACAGCCAATCAGCAATTAGAGGAAAATGGTGCTGTGATTAAAGTTAAGGAGGTGAAACTGTATGGTGCTTCTGAAGATGAAGGGGCTTTGGATGTCAAGGGCTACCTGAATCTGGCAGACGAAAGAGATAATGTGTTCTGTGGGTGGTCTGTTGTCAAAGAAAAAAGTACAAGAGTGATTTATACTTGGATTCCTCCCGATACTGAAGATGGAGGCGACTTAAAGTTAACTGCTTCTCAGTTAGACCATACATGTGCAAAAATAGAAAATGCTTCCAATTCTTATCTCTATGTGATCCCTCAGGAAAAGAAAGAAGCATTTTATCTGCAGATTACTTATACGGTACAGCAGGGAACTTCTCAGAATACGGTAAAGGTAAAGAAAAATCTGTTAGATGTTAATAATCCTTTTAATTTTGAAAAGAGGAAGACATATCTCCTTCATTTGAAACTTCCGCTTAACTATACCAGATCTCGCTCAAGCGCTTCTGAAGACTGTTCTGTAACTATGTCTGTCAGTAGTATTCCGGAATAGCAAAGAAAGAACCTGAATGCGCTAGGACGTAGCGCTAATAATATAAATATTATTAAGTCAGAAAATAGAAGGCAATCGCTTGCAAATTGTGCAAACGATTGTCTTTTTTTAATGCCAATTATTCAACTTTTCTTCATCTGCTTTTCAAAAAGTATTCTTATTTTTGCCGACGAAATCTTATAATTCAAACTTAATACATTTTGTTTATGCAGAAATTTTATACGTTGATTTGTACACTGGTATTGCTGCTGAGCATGACCTTCATGGCTCCAGTTTCAGCACTTGCGGCAGACTATACACCAGTGGTAACGGAAAACGAAATCTCCGTGTTCTTGGAGACAAGTTATGACAATGCCAAGATTTGGGCATGGAATGACAAGGTTAAACAGTTTACTACTGCTGCTTGGCCTGGAGATGCCATGACCTTGATGGGAACTAAAGATGGCAAGAATGTCTTTAAATGGACTTATACAGCTGGTACTGAAATTCCTACTGGTGTGATTTTCACTCATGATGGTGAGCAGAAACTGAATGGCGGTAATCAGGAATTCAAGAATCATGGTTATTACGTAGAAGGTAAATATACCAAGACCATTGAAACTGCTCCTGCAGGCAAGGTAAAGGTGTTCTTTGATAATACAATAGAGAACCTGAAGAATGTATATTGCTATATTTATAACGGAACTGAGGCTTCTGTAGAATGGCCTGGCGTGAAGATGCAGCTCGACGAAGAAACAGAGTATAACGGCAAGAAAGGTTATTATTCTCTGGAGGTTCCTGCAGCATTCCTTACCGGTAGTTTCGTAATCAATAATGGCGAAGCTGGTTCTACTCTTCAGGGTGAAACGGTTTATGTAAACGGTAAGGTCGTGACAGCCATTGAGAATGCTACCATCGCAGATGTAAAGAAGACAACCGATGATGCATGGTATTCTATCACAGGTGTCCGTATCAGCAAACCTGCTCAGCCAGGACTCTATATTCACAATGGTAAGAAAGTAATCATCAGAAAATAATAGCAGAATATGAAAAAGACAATCAATTATGGTCTTCTGATGTTGGTGATGCTCTTCAGTATGGCATCCAACATCTTCGCAGACAACAAATATGGTCTTAAAGACAATATTCAGGATGGTGTCATCCTTCATTGTTTCGACTGGACGTTGGCAGATATCCAGGAAGAAATTCCTAATATCGCCAAGGCAGGCTTTACTGCAGTTCAGACTTCTCCTGTTCACGAAAGAGCAGGTAAAGGATCCGTCTGGTATGATGTTTATCGTCCATACGACTTTAAGATAGGTAATGGTCTTGGTACTGAAGCTGACCTGAAGGCTCTCTGTGCTAAGGCTCATGAGTATGGTGTTAAGGTGATTGTGGATGTGGTAGCCAACCATACCGACCATCCTAACGTGGCTGCACGCTTGAAGGACGAGAGTCTTTATCATGAACGATTTGGTGTGGGTAGCTGGAATGACCGCCATCAGGTTACATTTGGTATGATTGGAATGTGGGACCTCGATACCAACAATCCTACTGTGCAAGCCATCATCAAACAATACATCCAGGATTTGAAGGCCTGTGGTGTGGATGGTATCCGTTGGGATGCTATCAAGCACATTGGTTTGCCTTCTGAGGGTGACTCTTTTATGCAGAATGTGGTGGATCAGGAGATGTACAACTATGGTGAGATCCTTGACAGTACTGGTGGTAATGATAATGTCCTTTTCCCTGAGTATCAGACATACATGAGTATTACTGATAATGGTTATGGTAACGGATTTGCCAATTCTTTTGCCGGTGGTTCTATCAACGAATCTGTTGGCAATTTCAATCGGAGAAATGCAAAGACAGAAAAGTTGGTTTATTGGGGTGAAAGCCATGATACTTATGCCAACGATGGTGGTGAGTCAAAGAATAAAAGCCAGAATGTTATCGACCGTGCGTATGCAGTTGTAGCAGGTAACAATGGAGCTACCGCTCTCTATTTCTCCCGTCCTGCTCAGAAGGGAAAGAATGATATCAAATTTGGCGATAAGGGAAGCGTTCACTTCAAAGATGCTGAAGTAGCTCAGGTAAACTACATGCATAACGTTTGTGCCGGCGAGCCAAACTATTATGTAAAAGGTAATGGCGTTTGTGCCCAGGTTCGTAAGAGTGGCGCTATTATCGTGTTGGGAAATGGTTCTGACCGTGACGTGACTGTAGCCAATGGTGCTGGCGACGGCAAGTGGCTCAAGCCTGGTACTTATAAGGATATGGTAGGCGGTGGTGCTTTCACCGTCAATGCTTCTACAATCTCTGGTCATGTTGGCGAGTCAGGTATTGCTGTCATCTATAATGCTGGTTCTATTGTGCTGCCTCCTGAGGTTGTTTTCAATCCAGCTGATGGTACAGCCTTCTCTGATGAGACGCTCACTGTGACTGCTACTCCTTTGAATGCTGTTTCTGCCTGGATTCAGGTGAATGATGGTGCTAAGCAGGATTTTACTGCTGACAAGCAGTTTACTGTAGGTGCTGATGTTGCCTATGGTAAGAATGTCACTATCACTTGGGGTGCAACTGACAAGGATGGCAAGACAGAAACAGGTTCGGTAACTTACAAGAAGGTGAAGGCTTACGTTCCAGCCTTGGGCAAGGCTGACGAAATCTCCTGTTTCTTGGAGACATCCAATACGGCAGCAGCCGTATATGTATGGAATAACAAGGTTAGTCCTGTAATTAAGTATGCTGGTGATTGGAATGATGCTATCAATAAAAAGTTACCTCTTGTAGGTAAGAGTGTTTCTGGAAAGAATGTCTTCAAGTGGACTTATGATGGCACCGAGACAAGTGCTCCTACTCAAATCATTTTCTTGGATGGTAATGGAAATAAGTTAACTGCTGACGTGGAGTTTGTCAACCACGGCTACTATGTTGACGGAGCATACAGCACTACTGTGACCAAGGTACATGAAGATGAGATCGTTGATCCAGAGTATGTTTACTTCGATAACGCTTCTAAGTGGGAGAATGTTTATTGCTACTTCTATAATGGCACAACCTCTTCTGCTGCATGGCCAGGAGTCAAGATGACTTTCGATGCATCTGCTTCTCATAATGGTAAGACTGGTTGGTATAAGGTTCAGATTCCTACGGCATATCTCAAGGCTAAGTTCTTTATCAACGATGGTACTGCCGGTACTGCTATCAATGGTGCAAATGCTTCTGCAGAAAAGGTAGTGAAGTAATTCTGCAGGTAAACATATATATAATATAGATGAATTGAGCAGAGCTCTTAGATGGCAGCGCCATCTAAGAGCTCTTTGTATTTGGCGATAGCATCAGCTATCTCGCTTATTTTGATGAATTCATCAGCTGAATGGGAGCGGGAAGATTCGCCAGGACCCAGTTTGAACGAAGGGAAGTGCATCAGAGCCTGGTCGCTGAGGGTAGGACTGCCGAATGGCTTCATGCCCATAGCTACACATTTCCTGATAAGAGGGTGCGCCGGGTCGATGCGGGATGACTTCAGACGGAAACTGTGGGCCTTTACCTCGCTCTTCAGGTGCTGGCAGATAAACTCGTAAACCTCCTCGTTGTCATAGAACTCGTTGGTGCGGATATCCACAAGCATCGTACACTTATCCGGAATCACATTGTGCTGGGTTCCGGCATTCACTACGGTAAGCGTCATCTTGGTAGGTCCCAGGAACTCGCTCACCTTCTCAAACTTATAGTCACGAATCCATCGCATATCATCCAGCGCTTCGTAGATAGCGTTTACTCCCTCGTTGCGGGCAGCATGACCGCTCTTTCCGTGAGCAATCACATCCAGTACCATCAGTCCCTTTTCTGCAACAGCAGGGTTCATGCCGGTAGGTTCACCTACGATGGCAAGGTCAATATGAGGAAGTAATGGCAAGGCACGGGTGATGCCATCCTTTCCCGACACCTCTTCTTCTGCAGATGCCAGATAGATAAGATTATACTGCTGAGGCTTTGCGGTCAGCATTCGGAATATCTGGAGGAGCGAACAGAGTCCACCGCCGCAATCGTTGCTGCCCAAACCGTAAAGTACACCCTCTTCAACATCCGGTGAAAACGGGTTGCGTGTCCATGAAGCCACAGGCTTCACGGTATCGATGTGAGCGTTGAGCAGCAGGGTAGGTCGGCTCTCATCGTAATGAGGGTCGATAATCCAGATGTTGTTCGCCTCACGATGAGGTTCGAAACCATATTTGCGGATGGTCTGCTCCATGATGTCGGCAGCCTCCTTCTCGTTTCTGCTTACAGATGGGGTGGCGATGAGCTTTTTCAGCAAATCCACGGCATCGCTTACATATTCTTCTTGTGTCATCATAATCTCTCTATTTTTTGATTTCGAGGGCAAAGATACGAAAAAAAGAGCAGATAAAGTGGAAAAAATATCTTTTTATTTTGTGTTCTTAACAAATTCTATTATCTTTGCATCAGAATATAAATATAAGCTTATGCAGATTAATAGTCATCTTTCGGTACTGGTACATGATCTCGCCAAGAAATGGGGAGAGAAAACTGCTTTAACTTTCAGAAAGTTTGGCAGCGACCAGTGGCAATCAGTTTCATTCAACCTCTTTTCCTTAAGAGTGAAACAAGTGAGCAATGCCCTCCTGAATCTTGGGGCTAAACCTCTTGACAAAATCGCTGTCTTCTCGCAGAACTGTGTGCATTATCTGTACACCGACTTCGGCGCGTACGGTATCAGAGTTACTGCTGTGCCATTCTATGCCAACAGCAGCGAGCAGCAGATTCAATATATGATTAATGATGCGCAGATTCGCTTTCTCTTTGTAGGCGAACAGGAGCAGTATGACAAGGCTCACCGTATCTTTGCCCTCTGTCCTTCTCTGGAGCGTATCATCATCTTCGATTCAAGCGTGCGCATCAGTACACACGATCCTGCTGCACTCTATTTCAAGGACTTCCTGAAGTTGGGTGAGAATCTTCCTCGTCAGACAGAAGTGGAGGAACTCTACAAGCAAGCTAGTATGGATGACTTGGCTGATATCCTCTATACCAGTGGTACAACGGGCGACAGTAAGGGCGTGATGCTGACTTATAGCCAGTATTATGCTGCTTTGAAGGCAAACGACGAATGCGTGCCTGTTACCGACAAGGACCGCGTCATCGACTTCCTTCCATTTACCCATATCTTTGAACGTGCCTGGTCTTACCTCTGCTTGAGCGAAGGTGCCGAACTCATCATCAATACTTATCCTCATGAAATTCAGGAGAGTATGAGAGAGGTGCATCCTACCTGTATGTGTAGTGTGCCACGTTTCTGGGAGAAGGTGTATATCGCCGTAAAGGCTAAGATGGATGATGCTGGTCCTCTTCAGAAGAAACTCTTCTACCATGCTTTGGCAGTAGGAAAGAAGCGGAATATAGAATATCTGGCAAACTGCAAGCGCCCTCCTCTGACATTGGAGTTGGAATATAGAATTATCAACAAGACCGTTTTGAGCATAGTTCGCAAGCAGTTGGGCTTGGAAAAACCGAATATCTTCCCTACAGCGGGTGCTTATGTAAGTCCGGAAGTAGAGGAGTTTGTACATGCCATCGGTATCGATATGGTGGTGGGTTATGGTTTGACCGAGAGTCTTGCTACCGTATCTTGCGATCATCTCGACAAGAAACGCAGTCTGGGTTCGGTGGGTCGCCCTATCTCCTGCATTCAGGTAAAGATAGGCGAGGATAATGAGGTGCTCCTCAAAGGTCCTACCATCACTCCGGGATATTATCATCGTGATACCACCAATGCGAAGGCATTCGACAAGGATGGATTCTTCCATACCGGTGATGCCGGCTACATGAAGGATGGCGAGCTTTATCTCACCGAGCGTATCAAGGACCTGTTCAAGACATCGAACGGTAAGTATATCGCTCCTCAGCAGGTAGAATCGTTGCTCCTGGTAGATAAGTTCATCGATCAGGTGGCTGTTATTGCCGACCAGCGCAAGTTCGTATCAGCCCTCGTCGTTCCAGAGTTCCGTCTCGTGGAGGACTGGGCACGTGAGCATCATATCGCCTTCACCTGCCGTGAAGATTTGTGTGCTAACGAGAAGGTGCAGAAGATGCTGATGGACCGTATCCAGATTCTCCAGCAAAATCTGGCTTATTATGAGCAGATTAAGCGCATTACCCTCCTGGCTCACCACTTCTCTATGGAGTCGGGTGAGTTGACCAATACCTTGAAGATTCGCCGCCCTATCATCAACAAGAACTACAAGGCGGAGATTGACAAGATGTATGAGGAGTAATCATAAAGTTTAAAGTTAAAAGTTTATAGTTAAGAGTTAATGATTACAGCTGACCAGTTGAAGGATGTGATGGACAGAGCTGACGCTCTGCATCGCTATCTCAATATAGACCAGAAGAAAGTAGAATTCGAAGAGGAGCAGCTCCGTACCCAGGCTCCTGACTTTTGGGAAGACCCGAAGTATGCACAGGAGCAGATGAAGAAGGTGAAGGGCATCCAGAAATGGCTGGATGGCTATAAGACTGTACGTCTTTATGCCGATGAACTGCAGCTTGCCTTCGATTTCTATAAAGACGAAATGGTGACCGAGGAAGAGGTGGATGCCGATTATGCCAAGGCGATCAAAGCCATCGAAGACCTGGAGTTGAAGAACATGCTTCGCCAGAAGGAAGACCCGATGGACTGCGTGCTCAAGATTAATTCCGGTGCCGGTGGTACAGAAAGCCAGGACTGGGCACAGATGCTGATGCGTATGTATATGCGCTGGGCAGAGGCTCATGGCTACAAGGTAACCATCACCGATATGCAGGAAGGCGATGAGGCTGGTATCAAGAGCGTCACCATGACCATCGAGGGCGGCGAGTATGCTTATGGCTATCTGAAGAGCGAGAACGGTGTGCACCGACTGGTGCGTGTTTCTCCTTTCAATGCCCAGGGCAAGCGAATGACCAGTTTCGCCAGTGTCTTCGTAACTCCGTTGGTAGATGATACCATCGAGGTGTATGTCGACCCAGCCAAGCTCTCCTGGGATACCTTCCGTTCGAGTGGTGCCGGTGGTCAGAATGTGAACAAGGTGGAGTCGGGTGTCCGTCTGCGTTATTGGTATACTGACCCTGATACCGGCGAGGAAGAAGAAATCCTCATCGAGAATACCGAGACCCGTGACCAGCCAAAGAACCGCGCCAAAGCCTTGTTGCTCTTGAAGAGCCAACTCTACGACCGCGCCATGAAGAAACGTCTGGAGGCTAAGGCTAAGATTGAGGCAGGTAAGAAGAAAATAGAGTGGGGAAGCCAGATTAGAAGTTATGTCTTCGACGACCGTCGTGTGAAAGACCACCGTACCAACTATCAGACATCGGATGTAGATGGCGTGATGGACGGCAAGATAGATGATTTCATCAAGGCATACCTGATGGAGTTCCCTACGAATGATGACGAACAACAATAATAATCTAAAAAATATACGACTATGAGTGGAAATAAAGACTTAAGAAGAGCCAAACATGAGGCTTATCAGAAGAAACAGGCTGCAAAAGGCGAGAAAGTAATCAAGTGGATATTTATAGGATTGATAGTCCTTGGTATTCTTTTTGCCATTTATGCAACAACATTAGTATAAAACAATGAGTGGATTAGAGATAGAAAGAAAATTCCTCGTTAAGAAGGGCGACGCTTACAAAAGCGCCGCCTTTTCTTCTAGTCATATCCAGCAGGGATATATTCCTGCCGAGGGGGCTACGGTGCGGGTTCGCACACGGGATGAGAAGGCTTACCTTACCATTAAGGGCAAGTCGGTAAATGGCGGCATGACCCGCTATGAGTTTGAAAAGGAGATAACGATGGACGAGGCGCAGCATCTTCTGCAACTTTGTCAGGGTGGCGTCATCGATAAGCGTCGCTATTTGGTGAAAAGTGGCAGTCATACCTTCGAGGTGGATGAGTTCTATGGCGATAATGAAGGCCTGGTCATGGCAGAGGTGGAGTTGGCTAGCGAGACTGAAGCCTATGAGAAACCCGATTTCATCGGTATGGAGGTAACAGGTGACAAGCGATTCTACAATTCGCATCTCTTGGGCAATCCTTTCTCGAAGTGGCGTGATACCTTGCCGGCTGAATATCGTTAGAAAATGTATCGAAAAAGTCATTTCTGCGCTCTAAAACAGACTAAATAGCATAAATATTACTAAATTTGCGTTTTTGCTTTCAAAT
>JAJXBQ010000078.1:0-4198 GCA_021640525.1 Segatella copri | reverse complement strand
TTATAATTTTGCACGAAGAAAAATTAAAAAATAAGAAATTAGTAATAGAAAGATAGAAATGACTGATTCAAATAGAGGAAGTTTTGGTAGCAAGATTGGATTGATTCTTGCTACAGCAGGTGGCGCCGTAGGTTTGGGTAACGTATGGCGCTTCCCTTATATGGCTGGTCAGGAAGGTGGCGCAGCCTTTATTCTGGTATACATCGGAAGTGTGCTCCTGTTGGGCATTCCATGTATGATTTCTGAGTTTATCATCGGCCGTCATGGTGCCTCTAATACCGCACGTGCCTATACCAAACTCTCTAATGGTACGGCTTGGAAGTGGGTAGGCTATCTTGAGGTGCTTACCGGTTTTCTGATTACGGGCTATTATGCGGTGGTTTCGGGCTGGTGTCTGCAGTATGTCTATGCCAGCATCATGGGCGAACTGCATGGTGACCCTACCTTTGTGGCGAATTACTTCAAGGAGTTTTCTTCTGATCCTGTGCGTCCGGTTATGTGGACGGTAGCGATATTCCTGATTTGTCATTTCGTGATTATTCATGGTGTGCGCGGCGGTATAGAGAAGGCTTCTAAGGTGATGATGCCTCTCCTGTTCATCCTGCTTTTAATTATTGTGGTAGCAGCTTGTCTGTTGCCGGATGCAGGTAAGGGTGTGGAGTTCCTGTTGAAGCCTGATTTCGGAAAGGTAGACAGAAACGTGTTCCTGAATGCTTTGGGACAGTCGTTCTATTCTATGAGTATCGGTATGGGCTGTATCTGTACCTATGCTTCTTACTTCAGCCGTCAGACCAATCTCTTTAAGAGTGCTTTGCAGATTTCCATCATCGATTTGCTGGTAGCAGTACTGGCTGGTCTGATGATTTTCCCTGCAGCCTTCTCTGTAGGAGTATCACCGGATAGTGGTCCTTCGCTCATCTTTATCACTTTGCCGAATGTCTTTAATCAGGCGTTTGCATCGTTACCTGTATTGGGATGGATTATCTCGCTGCTCTTCTACGTATTGCTGTCGGTAGCTGCCCTGACCTCGCTGATGTCACTTCATGAGGTGAATACTTCTTTCTTCTACGAGGAATTGAAGATAGACCGCAAGAAGGGTGCTACCATCGTTACGGTTTCCTGTGCCATCATCGGAGCCTTCTGCTCGCTCTCTTTGGGTGCAACAGATAAGCTTTCGTTCTTCGGAAAGGCGCTGTTCGATTGGTTCGACTTCGTTACGGGTCAGATATTCCTTCCTCTGGGAGGATTCCTTACCTGTCTGTTCCTGGGCTGGTATGTACCTAAGCAGATCGTACAGGATGAGTTTACTAACTGGGGAACCTTGAAGGGCCGTCTCTTCAGTATTTATCTTTTCCTGATTAAGTTCGTTTGTCCTGTCCTCATCTTCCTGGTATTCCTGAACCAGTTTGGGGTCTTCGGATAAAGTATTTGTAATCGGATGATCATATAATCAGACAAGCATATATATATAATAAGGTGTAGCATCTGCCGTTTCGTCGGAAAATAACAAACACTACACATTAAAGATTTAGATAATGGAAACAAGAGGAAATTTTGGTAGTAAGTTGGGCGTTATTCTTGCCACAGCCGGCTCGGCAGTCGGTTTGGGTAATGTGTGGCGTTTCCCTTATATGGCAGGTCAGAATGGTGGCGCCGCCTTCATTCTCATCTATTTGGTATGTATCATCCTACTCGGATTGCCTGGCATGATGAGCGAATTCATCATCGGTCGTCATTCTGCATCCAATGCAGCCCGTGCTTATACCAATCTGGGTAAGCATAAGGCTTGGGGGGCTTTGGGCTTGATGGGTATCATCACCTCTATGATTATCCTGGGTTTCTATGCCGTAGTGGCTGGCTGGTGCCTGCAGTATCTCTATGCCAGTATCATGGGCGGTGTTCATGGCGACGCAGAGTATGTGAAGACCTATTTCCAGACCTTTTCAGCCGATCCTATCCGTCCTACCTTATGGGCAGTAGGTTTTATCCTGCTTACCCACATGGTGGTAGTGCGCGGTGTGCGCAATGGCATAGAGAAAGCATCCAAGATACTGATGCCGATGCTCTTCTTCCTGTTGGTAGTTATCGTGATTGCTTCCTGCTCTCTGCCGGGAGCGATGAAGGGAGTGGAGTTCCTGCTGAAGCCGGATTTCTCTAAGGTAGATGAAAACGTGTTGCTCGAAGCGCTGGGACAGGCGTTCTTCTCTTTGAGCATGGGTACGGCTTGTCTGTGTACTTATGCCTCTTACTTTAACAGACAGACCAATCTCTTGAAGTCGGCTACTCAGATTGTGACCATTGATACGGTAATCGCCGTATTGGCAGGTTTGATGATCTTCCCTGCAGCCTTCTCGGTAGGTGTGCAGCCAGACAGCGGTCCTTCGCTCATCTTCATTACCTTGCCAAACGTATTCCAGGAGGCTTTCGGTAACATGCCGGTTGTCGGTTATGTGATTTCGGTGTTGTTCTATGCTTTGCTGGTATTGGCAGCCCTGACTTCTACGATCTCGATGCACGAGATAGGTACCGCCTTTATTTATGAGGAGGGTAAGATAAGCCGTGCCAAGGGAGCCTGGTTCGAGACCATCGTTTGCTGCATCATAGCCGTATTCTGTTCGCTCTCTCAGGGCGCCGTACCTGATTTGGGTTTCTTCGGCAAGGATTTCCTGAGCAATTGTGACAACTTTACTGCCCAGCTTCTCATGCCGTTGAGTTCATTCATCACCTGTCTGTTCCTGGGATGGTATGTGCCAAAGAAGATTGTGCGTGATGAGTTTACTAACTGGGGAACCCTGAAAGGAACTCTCTTCCCAGTCTTCCTGTTCACCATCCGTTTCATCTGTCCAGTCTGTATTTTCCTTATCTTCCTGCACCAGTTTGGTGTCATTTAGCAAAACCGGCAAACTTGCAGACAGGCACTGGCAAATTTGCAGACAGGCTATCTTGCCCCTAGTAGGCAAGATACGGCTTGATTCTTTCTATTTCGGCAGGTGGAAAGTCTTTGAGAAGACGCAGTTCTTCAGCACTTTTCAGCGGACCATGGGTTCTGCGGTAGTTTACGATTTCCTTTGCCTGGTAAAAGTCCAGGTAAGGATGTTTGCGCAGTTCGGCTAAACTGAGCTGGTTGACATTCATTTTCCGGATATGTTTTACATCAATATTCATATAGTGGAGGGCTGTCTCGGGCACGCCTTCCACTTCTTGTATCTGGCTCATGGAAACAAAACCGCCTAACCGCTCTCTGTATCTGATGATACTTCTGGCATAGTAAGAGCCTATGCCGGGAATTTTCTGCAGTTCGGTCGTATCAGCAGAATTGATGTTGATATACTGACCTTTTTTCAGCTTCCGTGGATAATTGTATTGGGTAGTGTCTTTCTTCCTTTCTTCTCTAGTTCTTATAGCCGTCTCTTGATAGCCGTAGTTGTATCTTTCTCTTGGGTAAAAGTTGGCAGCCGGCTGGTAGTCTTTACCAATTCTGATAAAGGGCAGCAGTTTTTCGAATTGCTTCTTGGTTAGTCCGTAAACCCGTGCAAAGTCTCTAGGTGTCCTGAAGATACCTCCTTTATTTCGGTATTTGATGATGTTTCTGGCTTGCCATGATTCCAGTCCCAGCCGTTGGAAATCAGATTGGCTTGCCGTATTGGGGTCAAAGGCGAATACTTCGCTCGACTGAAGTCCTTCGTCATAATAGCCTGGCTGTTGCCGCGTGGCATGTCTGATGATACTATCGTTATGGGCTTGTTGCTTTTCTGAGGGCATGGTTTCTTTAGAACCTACAATGAAAATCATTGTGGTACTGACAACGAGCAGGGTCAGGATTACGAGTAATGCTCGCCGTTCATGGTGGTTGATATAAAAAAAATCCTTTAAAAACTTCATAGGCTTACGGATTTTAAGTCTACATGATTGTTTGGTCGGGATTACTGGACTCGAACCAGCGACCTCATCGTCCCGAACGACGTGCGCTACCAACTGCGCTAAATCCCGATATCTGCTGCAAAGGTACATTAAATAATGGACAACACCAACAAAAATAGACTTTTTTATCTTTTTTTGAAAGAAATTTCCCGAAAAATTTGCAGGAACCAGAAAAAAGTATTACCTTTGCACCCGCAAATGATAAATCGCGATTTGTGAAAGTTGGTGCCATAGCTCAGTTGGTAGAGCAAAGGACTGAAAATCCTTGTGTCCCCGG
>JAJXBQ010000343.1:0-2304 GCA_021640525.1 Segatella copri | reverse complement strand
ATTATATAGCAAGCGTTAGTGCTTTTGATTAATAAACAATGGTAGTGTAAACAGAACTGTGTCACGGCTCTGTTTACACTACCCAAATTGTCACAGCCTATAAATAAAAAATCCGTGGACAAGAATCTGCTTATCCACGGATTTTTATACGTAGTGTGTATCTTACGATTTCTTCTTCAACACATAGAACTTTGCAGTCTCACCCTCTGGCTCGTTGCCAACCGAGTCTGTCATGACAATGCTGTTGGCATCCTTCACCTTATAAAAAGTATGCTCACCTCTTGAAGGACGCACAAGCATCAGAACATTGCCATCATTTACATGAAAGGATATTATTCTGTGACAGGACTTACTTTTCTTCCGCAATTTGTATGATGCGCCTGACGCTTCTATTGCTTTGGTCGATTATGAGCGGCACACGTTCTACCACCACCATAGAAGTGTCGAGACCCAATGCCTTTGGCTCGTCGATACCTATCTTGCTGATAAGAGCGTAGAAAGTCATCAACAAGTTCTGCTGGCGGTTGCCGGAACTCTCTGGATAATATACGCGATGAATGATGATGAATCGGAAATCGCCAGGGATTTTGTTTTTGCGAAGCGAAGGATAGGTGCTTCTTAAATCCACCTTCTTGCTTGCCACAAGATCTTCCACCACTTGTCGCAGATATAGACTCACACGTGGTTCTATGCGGAAACCTATGTGCATCGTTATGCTGTAAAGCGTGTCGGGCACAAGGGTTTCGCAGCTGTATTCCAATGTGTCTGGTGTATCGGCAAACTCCATGTTGATAAGCCAGTAATGGTCTGCACGTTTAGGCTGCTTGTTGATGATTGAGTAGAGCAGTTTGTCGTCTACGGTACCTTCCTGGTTGGCATGGTTTATATAGACAAGGTTGGAGGCGTACTTGGGAATGCTCTCGTCGGTCTTGATGTCGGAGATAATCTGATAATAGTCGTCCAGAGGTTTGGCGCTGATATAATGGCGGCGTATCTTCATGGCTCTCACCCATACATACATCATCAGGAACAGGATGCCGCCTATGAGCACCGTACACCATCCTCCTGCGAGAAACTTCGACAGGTTGGCTGCCAGAAAGATGACCTCGATGGTGCAGTATGCGCCCATAAACAATATCGTGAGGATTCGCGACACGCCCTTGCTGTGCAGGTAGAAACCGAGCAGCAGGGTGGTCATCAGCATGGTGATGGTGATGGCGAGTCCGTAGGCTGCCTCCATGTGCGAGGAGTCGCGGAAGAGCAGGATGATGAGAACCACGCCGATGTACATGGCGAGGTTGATCATCGGGATATAGAGCTGCCCCTTAACATGGGTAGGATGCTTGATTCGCATGCGCGGCCAGAAGTGCAGGTTCATGGCTTCGCTCAATATGGAGAAGGTTCCGCTGATAAGTGCTTGACTCGCAACGATTGCCGCACCCGTGGCCATGATGATGGAGAAGAACAGTAGGCTCTGCGGCATGATGGAAAAGAATGGATTCACGGACAATGCTGTCGGCACATGGTTCAGCACCCATGCTCCCTGTCCTAGATAGTTGAGAATGAGCATGGTCTTAACAAAACCCCAGCTGATGGCGATGTTCTTCCTGCCGCAATGTCCCAAGTCGGAGTAAAGTGCCTCAGCACCCGTGGTGCAGAGAAATACGGCACCCAGAATCAAGAACCATTCTGGTGATTTGGCCAGCAGTATGGCTGCATAATAGGGATTGAAAGCCTTCAGTATCAATGGATAAGACGCGATGCTGAAAGCTCCCGTCACGCCCAGCAGCAGGAACCATAGCAGCATGAAGACTCCGAACGACTTGCCTATGCTTTCGGCGCCAAAGCGCTGCACGAAGAAGATGATCGTGATAATGGCAAGGGTGATAGGGACGACCGGCAGGTTGGGACTGATGCTTTCGAGTCCTTCGATGGCTGTGGTAACCGTGATGGCTGGGGTAATGATTCCATCTGCCAGCAAGGTGCTTGCGCCAATGATAGCCAATAAATAAATCCACTTGTTCTTGAGTCGGCGCAGCAGGGCATAGAGGGCAAGAATGCCTCCTTCGCCATTGTTGTCGGCTCGCAGTGCCACGCATACGTATTTGATGGTGGTCTGAAGGGTGAGTGTCCAGATGATGCAGGACAATGCACCCAGGATAGTGCTCTCGTTGATGGTTTCGCCTGTATGGAGGATGGCCTTCATCACATAGAGGGGTGATGTTCCGATATCTCCAAACACGATGCCTAATGTTATGAGCAATCCCAGGAAGCCTATTCGATGATGATGGCAGACTACTGAAC
>JAJXBQ010000342.1:0-2304 GCA_021640525.1 Segatella copri | reverse complement strand
GTTAATTTAGTTTTAGTAAGTATGTTTAGGGTCTGTTGTGAAACAGGCCCTATTTTTTTGTGCCTTTACCAAAAAAATCCCCCAACAGGATGGCTTGGAAACCATACCTGTCGGGGGAAGTAATAATCCTAAATAAATCTACCTTGAATAAACTAATCTATTGAAATTTATCCATCATAAATCTACTTAAATGAACCAATACCGGCCTTATTTGAACTATTAAATCAAAAACATTATTTTTTTCTGTAATTATCCAGACCCTTATTCAGGAAGTCGAGATAAGCACTAACATCTTCTTTGAAACTGAAGGCTGCTGCAAGAGGATTGCCGTCGTTGTCAATAGCCACATAGAATGGCTGGGCATTAGCTCCAAACTTGCTTGCCTGCAGATAACTCCACTTGTCGCCAACGGTTCGCAGGGTGCGCTTCTCGCCATTAAACGTTACCTCCATAGGCTCAGGAAGAGGAGTCTTGTCATCTACATAAAGTGAGATGAGAACATAATCCTTTGTCAGCTTATCGGCAACCGATGGATCTGTCCAGACAGAAGCCTCCATCTTGCGGCAGTTTACACAACCATAACCCGTGAAATCAAGCAATACCGGTTTGCCGGCAGCCTTGGCAGCAGCCATTCCCAACTCATAATCCTTGTAAGCAGGCTCTACGGTCTTGGTGTTGAGGTTGAAGTCCTGTGTGTTAATAGGTGGAGCAAATGCGCTCACAGCCTTGCAAGGAGCACCCCAGAGACCTGGAATCATATAAACCGAGAATGCCAAAGAACAGAGACCCAACATGATGCAGGCTACAGGCATAGGCTTGTTGATGTCGCCTCCGATTGCATCAACCTGGAACTTCAGCTTGCCGATGAGATAGAGACCCAACAGACCGAAGATGACAATCCAGAGAGAGAGGAATACCTCGCGGTCCATGATGTGCCAGCCGTAAGCCAGATCGGCTACAGAGAGGAATTTCAGAGAGAAGGCAAGCTCGACGAAGCCGAGCACAATCTTGATGGTCTCCATCCACGAACCCGACTTAGGAGCCGACTTCAACCATGATGGGAAGAGGGCGAAGAGGGTGAATGGGAGCGCCAGAGCAAGCGCAAAACCGAACATTCCCACGGTAGGAGCGAGCCAGTCGCCGGATGTTACGGTCTGAACCAACAGCAAACCGATGATAGGAGCTGTACATGAGAAGCTGACCAATACCAGGGTGAAAGCCATCAGGAAGATAGAAATCATACCCGTGGTGCTGGAAGCCTTGTTGTCTACCGCATTTCCCCAACTGTCAGGCAATTTGATTTCGAACCAACCGAAGAACGAGAAGGCGAAAACGGCAAGTAGGAGGAAGAGGATGATGTTGAAAACGGCACTTGTGCTGAGCGCATTCAGGGTGCTAGGACCTGCGATGGCTGTTACGGCAAGACCCAAAACCAGATAGATGACTACGATGCTCAAACCATAAGTAATCGCATCGCGGATACCTTTCTTCTTATCGTTCTTAGCACGCTTCAGGAAGAAACTTACGGTCATCGGGATGATAGGCCAGATGCAAGGCATGACGAGCGCAAGCAGACCGCCCACAAAACCGATAAAGAAGATATAGAAGAGCGAATGGTTGGCGATGTCGTTAGCTCCACCAAATGCCTGAAGTTCTTTAACAACCGGTTTCCATAAGTCCTTGACGTTCAGATTTTCCATAGCAGATGCCAAAGCTGCAGAATCTACAGGCTGAGTAGCGCTATCTGTCTGAGCCAGGGCTGCAACCTTTGCCAGCGAATCGGCCTTCATCTTGGCTGCAAGGGCAGGGTCAATCGCCTTTGCATTCAGAGCATCTTTAGCCCCAGCTGCAGGAGCATCAACGGCTGGTGATTTGCCACTCTGCTTAAAACCAGCCTCGCTTGGTGGCATACAGTTCTGGTCGTTGCAGGCGCCATACTCCAGATAGGCATCAATATGATAATTTGGTTGGGTAAACTTCACCTTCTGTACAAAGGTAACGCTACCTTCAAAATAACGGAGTTTCATCTCGAAGAGAGGGTCGAACTTTGCAATCTCTCTGCCGCGTGGCTGAAGTTTTCCTACGAGCTCAGCTCCTTCAAGCTTGTTTACGTTGAACGAAGCGGAAATAGGTCCGTCGCCACCCAATCCGGTAGAATAGACGTGCCATCCCGGTTGGATTTTTCCGCTAAACACGATTTCGGCCACAGCACTTCCGTCTGTTTTCAGCGAGCTGGTGAACTTCACAGGGTTCATCATCTGCGCCTGAGCCAGCATTACTACAAGGAGTAATTGAAAGATTAAA
>JAJXBQ010000077.1:0-13707 GCA_021640525.1 Segatella copri | reverse complement strand
AATATAGAACCTTAATATAGATCTATGAGTTATCTAAAATTCGAAAAGGCCCTTATGACGAATCTTCAAGAATCGTTGCCTAAGGAGTTGTTGAGAACCAATCGCTCGGGTGCATATTCGTGCTCAACGATTGTAGACTGTAATACCCGCAAGTATCACGGATTACTTGTCGTGCCGGTTCCTGAACTGGATGATGACAATCACGTGCTCTTGAGTTCGCTGGATGTTACGGTGATTCAGCATGGAGCAGAGTTTAACCTCGGCTTGCACAAGTACCAGGGCAACAACTACAGTCCGATGGGCCACAAGTACATTCGTGAGTTTGATTGTGATAAAGTGCCAACTACCCTTTATCGCGTAGGTGGTGTTATCCTGAAAAAGGAAGTTGTATTCCAGCATTATGAGAATCGCATTCTGATTCGCTATACGCTGGTAGACGGCCATTCGGCTACAACCCTTCGTTTCCGTCCTTTTCTGGCTTTCCGCAGTGTCCGTCAGTTTACTCATGAGAATGCTACCGCATCTCGTGATTATGCTGAGGTAGATCATGGCATCAAGACCTGTATGTATGCAGGTTATCCTGATCTCTATATGCAGTTCTCCAAGAAGAACGAGTTTAAATTCTGTCCAGATTGGTATCGTGGCGTGGAATATCCAAAGGAGCAGGAGAGAGGTTATGCTTCTAACGAAGACCTCTATGTTCCTGGCTATTTTGAGATGGATATCAAGAAAGGCGAAACCATCGTCTTTGCTGCTTCTACATCAGAAATCAAGGCGGTCAGCCTGAAGAAGCTCTTCGACAAGGAAGTGGATGAGCGTTCGCCTCGTGACAATTTCTTCCACTGTCTGGTCAATGCGGCTCATCAGTTCCATCGTCGTGAAAAGAACGATGACCGTTATATCCTGGCAGGTTACCCTTGGTTCAAGTGCCGTGCCCGCGATACATTCATCGCTCTTCCGGGTCTCACTCTCTCTATCGAGGAGGATGACTACTTTGAACTGGTGATGAAGACAGCCATGCGCGGTTACTACGAGTTTATGGAAGGCAAGCCGATTAGCGTTCATATTGCTGAGATAGAGCAGCCTGACGTGCCATTGTGGGCTATCTGGGCTTTGCAGCAGTATGCCAAGGAAACCAGCAAGGAAGAATGCTTCAAGAAGTATGGACAGTTTATCAAGGATGTTATCAGCTTTATCCAGGATAACAAGCATCCGAACCTGAAGCTCGAAGAGAACGGATTGCTCTATACCGATGGTAGGGACAAGGCTGTTACCTGGATGAACTCTACTGCCAACGGCAGACCGGTGGTTCCTCGTACTGGTTATATCGTAGAGTTTAATGCGCTGTGGTATAACGCTTTGTGTTTCTGTGCATCTCTTGCAGCAACAGTAGGCGAGGAAGAAAGCCAGCAGAAACTCTTGGCTCAGGCAGAGCAGACCAAGCAGGCATTCCTCGATACCTTCCTCAATGAATATGGCTATCTCTACGATTATGTAGATGGCAATATGATGGACTGGAGCGTTCGTCCGAACATGATATTTGCAGTGGCTTTCGACTATTCACCATTGTCGCAAGACCAGAAGAAGCAGGTACTTGATATCTGTACTCGTGAACTCCTTACTCCTAAGGGATTGCGTTCACTCTCGCCAAAGAGCGGTGGATATAATCCTGTTTATGTAGGTCCACAGACCCAGCGCGACTATGCTTACCATCAGGGTACAGCGTGGCCATGGCTCGGCGGCTTCTATATGGAGGCAAGTTTGAAACTCTATAAGCGTACCCGCTTGAGCTTTATCGAGCGTCAGATGGTAGGTTATGAGGACGAAATGTCTTCCCACTGTCTCGGTACCATCAGCGAACTCTTCGATGGAAACCCTCCATTCGCAGGTCGTGGTGCCATCTCTTTCGCCATGAATGTGGCTGAGATTCTGCGTGCGCTCGAGTTACTTGAAAAATATCAATATTAATAATAGGAGGACTGCTATATGAAAGTTTTAATGTTTGGATGGGAGTATCCTCCTCACGTTTTTGGTGGTTTGGCAACTGCCAACTTTGGTATCTCCCAGGGACTTCATGCCCAGGGCGATGTTGATATCACATTGTGTCTGCCTCATCCTTTCGGTGATGAGGACCGCAGTGCCTGCAAGATTGTGGCAATGAACAGCGTGCCTATCGCCTGGCGAGATGTAAATCACGACTATGTGCAGCAGCGCGTAGGCAACATCATGAATCCGGATGATTATTTCCGCTATCGTGACCACATCTATGCCGATTTTAACTATATGCATGTAAATGACCTCGGCTGTATGGAATTTGCCGGTGGTTATCCGTCAAATCTTCATGACGAGATCAACAACTACAGCATCATTGCCGGAGTTGTAGCCCGTTCAGAGGAATTTGATATTATCCATGCTCACGACTGGCTGACATTCCCTGCCGGAATTCATGCCAAGCGCGTGAGTGGCAAACCATTGTGCATCCACGTTCATGCTACTGATTTCGACCGTAGCCGTGGAAAGGTGAACCCTACCGTTTACGCTATCGAGAAAGACGGTATGGATAATGCTGACTGCATCATGTGTGTATCCGAGCTGACCCGTCAGACTGTGATTCACCAGTATCATCAGGATCCACGCAAGTGTTTCGCCATGCACAATGCCGTATACCCACTGAAGCAGGAGTGGCAGGATATTCCACGCCCAAATCATAAGGGCAAGGAGAAGGTAGTAACCTTCCTGGGACGTCTTACCATGCAGAAGGGACCTGAATATTTCGTAGAGGCTGCCAACATGGTATTGCACCGTACCCGCAATGTGCGTTTCTGTATGGCTGGTTCGGGCGATATGATGGACCAGATGATTTATCTCGCTGCCGAAAGAGGCATTGCTGACCGATTCCACTTCCCTGGCTTTATGCGCGGCAAACAGGTTTATGAATGTCTGAAAGACAGTGATGTCTACGTGATGCCATCTGTGAGCGAGCCGTTTGGTATCTCACCTTTGGAAGCTATGCAGTGCGGCACACCAACCATTATCTCCAAGCAGAGTGGATGTGGAGAAATCCTGTCCAACTGTATCAAGGTAGACTATTGGGATATCCATGCTCTTGCCGATGCTATCTACAGCATCTGTCACAACGAGAGTCTCTTCGATTATCTCTCTGAGGAAGGCAAGAAAGAGGTTGACCAGATTACCTGGGAGAAAGTGGGAGCCCGCATCAAAGACCTGTACCTCAAGACCTTAGGGTGGAAGTAATGTTTAATGTTAAATGTTAAATGTTAAATGTTAAATGTTAAAGGGCTAATCATAAAGTTCAAAGTTCAAAAATTAAAGTTCAAAGTATGAAAACAATTTGTTTATATTTCGAGATACATCAGATTACCCATCTGAAACGCTACCGCTTCTTTGACATCGGTACCGACCATTATTACTATGATGACTACGAGAACGACCGTAGCATCAACGAGATTGCTGAGCGCTCTTATATGCCAGCCTTGAATGCCCTTCAGGAGATGATTGAAAAGAACGGCAAGTATTTCAAGGTAGCTTTCTCGCTTTCGGGTGTGGGTATGGAGCAGTTGGAACTTCATGCTCCTCAGGTTTTGGAGAAACTGCAGCAGCTCAACAATACGGGTTGTGTAGAGTTCCTGGCTGAGCCTTACTCTCACGGACTTGCTTCTCTGGTTAATGAGGCAAGTTTCAAGGATGAGGTGATGCGCCAGTGTACTAAGATTGAGGAATATTTCGGAAAGAAACCTACCGTATTGCGCAACTCTTCGCTCATCTACAGTGATGATATCGGTAACGATGTTGCCAACATGGGATTCATCGGTATGCTCACCGAGGGTGCCAAGCACGTGCTCGGCTGGAAGTCTCCTCACTATGTTTACCATTGCGCCCTGAACCCTAAGTTGAAGCTCCTGTTGCGCGATGTGAACCTGAGCGATGATATCTCTCTGCGCTTCAGCAACAGCGATTGGGACGGTTATCCACTCTTTGCCGACAACTATATGAACCGGATTGCTGCCTTCCCAGAGGAGGAGCAGGTTATCAATATCTTCATGGAGCTTTCTGCTCTTGGTATTGCCCAGCCTCTGTCAAGCAACATCCTCGAGTTTATGAAGGCTTTGCCTCAGTGTGCCAAGGACCGTGGCATCACCTTCTCAACACCTTCAGAAATCTGCAAGAAGATCAAGTCGGTAGGCGAGGTGAATGTGCCTGATACCTTGAGTTGGGTAGACGAGGAGCGTGATGTAAGTTCGTGGTTGGGTAACCCGATGCAGCGTGAGGCTTTCAACAAGCTTTACAGTGTGGCAGACCGTGTACGTATCGCCAACGATCCACGTATCAATCAGGACTGGGATTACCTGCAGGCAAGTAACAACTTCCGCTTCATGACTACCAAGCCAAGCAATGTGGGTCTTGACAGAGGTATCTATTCAAGTCCTTTCGATGCTTTCACTAACTATATGAACATTCTTGGCGACTTCATCACCCGAGTAAACGACCTCTATCCTGCTGATGTTGATAACGATCAGCTTGAGGGTCTGCTTACTACCATCAAGAATCAGGATGAAGAGCTTGAGATGAAGGACAAGGAGATTGTCCGTCTTCAGGCTAAGATTGAAAAGATAGAGAAGGAGGCAGAGAAGCACCATGGCGAGAAGCCTGCCAAGGCTGCTCCTGCCAAGAAGGCCGCAGCTAAGCCTGCAGCCAAGAAGGCATCTGCCAAGAAGGCTCCTGCCAAGAAAACAACAAAGGCAGAGCCTACAGAAGAAAAGAAAGATTAGAATTTTTAGATTACTCATAAAGATTAATCCCCCTCGCTGCATTGATTTGCAATGAGGGGGATTTTTTTGTTTTCCAAAATGTTCTCTGAAATAACGCGTTAGCTGGAAAGCGTTATTTTTCGAAATGAATCCAGTCTACGTCGAAGAAGGCTGCATCGTTCTTCTTGGCTGTGCGGGTGTTGAAGAAACCGAGCTTGGCACCAATCCACTTGCCTTCACGCACTGTGAATGGGTTGCCTATCTTGTTGAATTTCTTACCATCCAGACTGTAGCTCCATTCAGCGATAGCCTTTATCTGGTTGGCGATACCTTCGCTATGAACCTTCACGCGGAGCCATACATCCTGGGTGGCGATGCGGGATGAAGGAATATCATCTACGGCATACTTCACGGTGTAAGGTTGAGGCTGCTTGCTGGTCTTGATGGCCACTTGCTTTACCACCTTCTCAGCCTTTCCCTTCTCAGCCTTCTCGCAGGTTACATATTGCAATACAACACCCTCTTCCTTGGTATCAACAAACTTGAGTGCCGCATAGTCCATGCCTTGCATGATCATGCCGGCACTTTCGCCCAGTACCTTATCATTTTCCTTGTAAGCCTCGGTGCGGTTCGGAATAAACTTCACCTTGGCAGTAGCAGTAAAGTTCTCGGTAGGGAGTTTCTGGAGCAGGAGGTTTGGCAAATCATACAGGTTCTTTACATCTTCAGCCTGCTGCACACCATAGAGACGCAACTTGGAGTTCTTGGCATCACAGAAGTACCAGTACTGACTGTAAGGACCATTCCACTGCCATTGCAGACCTAAATCTACGCTGTTGAAATCATCCGATTCCTTTGGCTGGAAGTTACCACTTGATGGCAGGTTTGGCTTCTTCCATTGTTGCACAGGATCGCCGCAGCCGTCACCATCCTTGTCGTCGCCGATAACGAGCCAGTCGTTTACCCATTTGGCTGGTTGCAGATGAACCACACGACCGTAGGCATGCTTATCCTGGAAGTGGAGGAACCAGTCTTCGCCGTTTTGGGTATCTACCCATGCACCCTGGTGAGGGCCGTTTACCTTCTTGTTCTTTCCCTGTGCCATACCCACATACTCCTCGTAAGGACCGTATGGATTCTTGGAACGCAGTTCTACCTGCCAGCCATACTTCACTCCTCCCGCAGGACTCATGATATAATAATATCCGTTGCGCTTGTAGAATTTGGTACCTTCGATGGTAGGCTGGTCTTCGTGACCATCATATACGATGCGTGAAGGACCGATAACCTTGGTTCCGTCTGGTGACATCGGAGCTACGAAGAGCACTGACTTGATGCCGGCTCTTGAACCGGCGCATCCATGCGAAAGATAAGCCTTGCCGTCCTCATCCCAAAGAGGGCAGCAGTCGATAAGACCTTTTCCCTTCATCACCCAGGTGATAGGCTCCCAAGGACCGCGTGGGTCTTGTGTCTTGGTCATGAAGAGACCCTGGTCTGGGTCACCGCAATAGATGTAGAACCATCCGTCGTGATAGCGGATAGAGGGTGCCCACACATAGTTACCATGCTGAACCTTCTTGCGCCAGTCCAGTTCGGTGCCCTGGTATTCTGGTAAAACAGGATAGTCATCGAGTAGGGCAGCACCGATAATCTCCCAGTTTACCAGGTCGGTACTGTGCAGAATCTGCAGGCCAGGGAAACACTGGAAGGAAGAGGAGGTCATGTAGTAGTCATTACCCACGCGACATACATCTGGGTCAGAGTAGTCGGCGTCAATAACCGGGTTGCGATACATTCCGTTCTTCAGGTTCGGATTCCATGTTTTGGATACCGCTTTCTGGGCATTCACGCTCAGCGCAGAGAGCGGAGAACTCAATGCGATGGTGGCGAGAATGCACAGGAGTGAATGAGATTTTATTTTCATTGTTACCGATGTTTAAACGAATTATTTTGCTACGTATTTCTTGTTGTTGTAGATGTAAATGCCTTTTTTGAGGCTGTTCAGGTCTTCTGCCTTGGCATTGAGTTTCACCATGCGACCGCTGAGGTCGTAAACATTGTTGTTGGCAATGTTGGTAGAGGCAGTAATAGTCTGAATGCCTGTAGAACCGGTAGATGTAGCACCGCACTCGTCTTTGTATGTGGAGTCATACTTCTTAAGCCAGATAGAACCGCTGCTTACGGTAATCTTAGATTTGTTCTTGAAAACGAGATTATCTACGAAGCGGATGTCGATACCCTTCTTTGCCTTGATCTGTACATTGTCGAGTGTCACGTTCTTGATGTGGCTCTCAGGACGACCAATCAGGAAGATAGCGTTGCCTGTACAAACATCTGTTGTCTTCACGTTCTGGAGCAGGATGCCATTGTAGGTTGGGGTAGTGCTGTCCAGTGTTCTTGCGTTTGCCTTATCTACAGCAGGGTCGCTGTTGTAATTCTTGTCGTAGAAACAGTCGATAGAGAATGGATTCTTCACCTTGGTCATGGTGAAGTTGGTGAACTTCCAGTCTTCCTCGCCACCGCCACGGAGCGTACCGTCGTTGTTGATACCTGTCTTCATGCGGATACCTGCTGTGGTACCGTTCATGGTGATATTATCAAACCATACATGCTTGATGTTCTTGGTGTAGCTGCCGATAGAAGCTCCGTGTCCTGTACCGAAGTCGCAGTTCCATACATGGATATATTGTGCATCGTTATCGCAGACCACGTTGTCATCACCTGTACTGATGTTACAGTTATAGATGTTCATGTGGTGACCCCAGATAGAGATACCGTCTGTGTTATGAGAAGGCTGTTCTGTCTTGGTTTCAGAAGATGGGTTATAGATGGTAACATCATGTACAGTACCATTGTTTGCACCATTGCTGTTACTCAAGGTGATGTTGACACCCGGAGTATTCTGAACCTTGAGATTGCGAATCAGGAATCGGCTGCCTTTCTCGAAGCGGATCATGGCTCCAGGATTGAATGTCTCCTTATTGTCGCGAGCCTTCCACCAGCGGGTTCCCTGTCCGTCGATGACAGAAGTTTCACCTTCACCCTCTATGACAATGTCGCTCTGGTTCTTTTTCTTGCAGCCAATGAATACAGTCTTGTTGTTTGGTGCCTTGCCGTATTCCACGAGTTTCAGGGTAGCACCTGCACAAAGGTGGAGTACGGTTTTTGATTTGATGCTGAGTACCTCTGTAGTGCTGGTCATCTGGTCTTTACTACCAAACATCCAGGTACCGGCAGGAATCACGACCATACCACCGGTAGAAGGCACAGCATCAAGTGCTTTCTGGATAGCCTTGGTGTTATCTGTAGCAGATGTAGAAGCACCATAATCTTTGATATTAAATGTGTTTGCCGAAGTGATGGCTGGCAACTGTGGCAGTTCTACGGCAGTCCATCCTTCAGGAGTGTTCTGTGCAATCTGCTCGGCTGTGATACCAGCGAAAGTTTGTGCTTTTGCGAACATTGGCAGAGCCATGAGCGCAGCCAGCACGACTGTCTTAATGATTGATTTCTTCATTTTTTCTTAGGTTTATCTATTTTATTATTTTTGTATTCTATAAGATTTTCTGCAAAGTTACGACATTTTTGCTTATCACATGCAGATAGTGGGCGAAAAACTACGAAAACGATTACGTATACCTTGCCGATAGAACCAAAAGAAAGACCGTATCCATCAGGAATTATCTCCCTAGGATACGGTCTTAAACCTAATGATTAACGTATGTCCTGATAGGTTTTCTTATCAACATAATGACTTTGATTAGTAACCAGGATTCTGGTCAGCTAATGTCAACTGGTCATTGGCATCGATGGCAGCCTGTGGGATAGGGCGAAGAAGCTTCTTGCCGATATACTGGGCAGCCTTGTCTCCCATCTCATGGTTATACTTGGTGCAACGTGTTACCATGGTCTGTGTTCTTCGAAGATCCATCCAGCGTGCCTCATTACCGAAGTTCTCGCATGCATTCTCATCAAGGATGTCATCGATAGTGATAGTTCCTGTAAGTGCAGAAAGACCAGCGCGCTGGTGAACCTCGTTGAGTCGTGCCAATGCCTTAGGATTATCACCAGCCTTCAGATAAGCCTCAGCTGCTACGAGATACATCTCTGGCAAAGTGATGATATGGATGTCGCGATAGCAGGTGTTCTTCTCTGTCTTAGCAGTCTTGCTGTCGTCAAACTTCTTGCATGGACTGGAACCATATACCAGTTGCTGGTTATCGTAATATTCCATATCTCTGCCGTCCATATTCTGTGCTTCCTTGCTCTGTGAATCCATCGGAATGCGATAGGTGTTTGCTCTGTTTGCAGGATCTATAGCCTTCCATGCTTCAAAGTCGGCATCAGTTTCATACCACGCAGAATAGTAACGGGTTACTGGCTTACCTACCAGACTCTCACCATTCTTGTACCAGGTCCAGTAACCGGTACCTGCAGCATTTCCTTTGTTTATATCTGGCAATTCCTTCATGAAGGTAGCATCGTAACGCTGGTCTCCCTTCTTGAAACAATGCAAGGCATAGAGGGTTGGTACATAGCTGGAGGTTGTAGCCTTGATGTTATCCTCGTTTCCACCCAGATAGTTGCAGTAGTAACCGCTCCATTCTGTACCACCTGATGTTGTATTGTTGGCTGTAGCCAAATCATATTCCACATCCCAAAGGAACTCTTCGTTGTCATCGCCCGATCCGTCTGCCTTCCAGAGCTTGGCAAATGGGGTAGTCAGTTTTCTGCCTGCAATCACCTCATCGGCAAGAGCTGCTGCCTTGGAGAAGTAGTCTTGTTTGTTGAGGTCCCATGCTGCAGAAAGGTAGGTTTTGGCTAGGATAGCCTTGGCTGTTTCCTGGCTGATTCTGCCGCCACCCTTGGTAGCTGTGGAAGCTTGGAGCACATTCTTGCTGATAACATCTTCGAGTTCGCTAATAATATAGGCGTATACATCTTCAGCAGAAGACTTAGGATATCCTGTGCCTGCTGTGGTAAGGAAGCCCTTCATGATAGGCACACCACCGAAGTTGTTTACCAGGAGATAATACTCGTAAGCTGCCAATACACGGGCTTCACCTACCAGCTGACCCTTCGTCTTTTCATCAACTTGGGCTGTCTGTGCATAATATGACACAGAGTTGGCTGCACGTATACCTGCATAGAGATAAGTATAGAGATTCTTGATGTCCGTATTTTCTGGAGTCAGAGTCTCGTAAGTGTTCAATGGCTCGTTCATCTTGTTACGGGCATCGGCATACATATCTGTACCTGCTGAAAAACAGCTTGTGAACAGAGGTGCTGCATAAACGTTTTGCAGATGCTGATAGGCATCATTGACAAGGCTATTGAAGCCTTCTTTTGTAGCAAATGTCTGTTTATCAGTTACATTCGACTTGTTGCTAGCATCCAGGAAGTCGCTGCAACTTGTCATGGTTCCCATGCAGCACGCCGCCAATGCTACGCTATATAATATCTTTTTCATAATTGTTTACTTCATTTAATGAGATTAGAACTTAAGATTTACACCAAACTGATAGGTTACAGATGATGGACCGCCATTCTGCAGATTCTCTGATGCCCACTCAGGGTCGAAGCCCTTATAGTTGGTGAAGCAGAATGGGTTCAGAACGTTTACATAAACACGGAGGTTTCTGATACCTGCCTTGCTCACTACGTTCTTTGGCAAGGTGTAACCCAGGGTGATGTTCTTAACCTTGGTGAAAGAGGTCTTCTGATACTGGAAGCCTTCTCCCTTGGCTGAACCCTTGTCGCCGAAGTAACCACCCATGGATGTATCGCTGTTGTTTGGATAAGGATACTTTCCGTAGTGGGTTTCTGTTGCGGTTGTTATATCACCTGTTGCATGATCGATGATTGGCGCTCCCTTTGGTATGTAGTAATCCAGCTGCATATGGGCATTACCACGGTCGCTATATTTCATATACTTCTCGTGGAAGTAGCTGCGTGACCAGAATCCGCTCTTGGTATAGAACATGATAGAGAAGTCGAAGCCCTTGAAGTAAACATTGGTAGAGAAACTGCCGGTCCAACGTGGATCGGTGCAACCATAAATCTGCTTATCGTTGTCGTCAATCTTACCGTCATCGTTCCAATCGTTAACGGCTACCTGACCTTCATACCATTTATATTTAGTGCCATACTTCTCATAGAATTCCTTCAGGGTATAGTGCTTGTCACCATTCATGGTGTGCATGGTCACACCCTTGTCGGTGATGACATCTGTATGGGTATAGTCGCGGAGTACATTCAGTGGCTCGCCGATAAACCAGTTGTTGGCTACCTCATCAACCTTACCATTACTCAACTCCTTAATCTTGTTCCAGTTGCGGGCGAAGTTTACGTTCGCACTCCAAGAGAAGTCTTTCTTGTTGATGATGTTAAAGTTCAAACCGAGTTCAATACCTCTGTTCTGGACAGAACCTACGTTGAAGGTTGAAGTCTTCTCACCGGTTTCGATAGGCACTGAACGCGACATAATCTGACCATCAGAAAGACGGTTGTAGAAGTCGGCTGTTACATTGATGCGGTTCTTCAGGAAACTCAGGTCGAGACCGAGGTCAAACTCCTTAACCTTCTCCCAAATGAGTTCTGTATTTATCAATCCGTTAGGATGATAACCCTGTACCTCTTTGCCGTCAATAGTTACATATGTTGGACCTGTAGCTGAAGCGATAGTTACATAGTCACCCACATTGTTGTTACCGGTAACACCGTATGAAAGACGGAGTTTAGCATTGTCCAACCAGTTGCTGAACTGCTTCATCCATGCTTCATCCGAGAAACGCCATGCAGCAGCTACAGAAGGGAACCAGCCCCACCGGTTGCCGTCTGCGAAACGGGAACTACCATCGGTACGGAGTGTAGCTGTAGCCATGTAGCGGCCCTTGTAAGAATAGTTGGCACGGAAAGCGAATGACTCCAGTGATGACTCTGTATAGTCGCTTGAGAGTACCTTGTCGCCGCTGGCTGTTCCCAGGTTGTGGAATGTCGTGTGGTCGCTGGCGATACCCTTGCCCTCTTCATACTGGTATTCTGTGTTGCTCTTGTAGAGTGAGAACAGTGCCATGGCACCAATGGTGTGGTCGCCAAATGTGCGGTTATAGTCAAACTGGTTGTCCCAAGTCCAGTCTACACGGGTTGTATTGGCAACAGAACCGAAGTTGGTCTTGTTTTTCTGGTAGTAAGTAGAACCTACATCATTACCCTCTTTGATACCTGTTGCATAGAAGATGCCCTGGCGCTTGTGAGAGTAGTTAGGAGAGAAGGTGGTTGTAAACTTCAATCCCTTGATGATGTTGGCACGCAGGTAGAAGTTACCCATCAGTCGGTACTTTTTGGTCTCATTGGTATAGTTACCGTCATTCAAATCGATGAGTGGGTTGTATGTAGATGTAAACTGTGCGTCAGATTCAAAGGCAGCCTTTGCTCCCGGATTAGGAATCAGGTTGCCATCTGCATCTGTAGGAGATACGAATGGGTTGAAATAGAATGCATTCACGTATGGAGAATAAGTGGCATCGGTACATACATCCTGGGTGCGGCTCATTGACATGTTGGCAGAGAAACCTGCTTCAAAAATCTTGGAGAGCTTGGCATCCATAGATCCCTTGAAGTTGAAACGCTCGTAGTCGTTGCCCTTGAATACGTTCTCTTCTCCCTGATAACCCATACCTACACGGTAGTTGACCTTGTCAGTAGCACCGGCAGCACTGATAAAGTGGTTCTGCTGGGCGGCTGTACGGGTTACTTGCTTTTTCCAGTCGTAACCGTCGAAGCTTGGATTCATCATCAGTTCATAAAGTTTGGAATCTTTATAGCTGGTTGCTCCCTTGCGGGCAAGGAAGGCTGAATTCAAGTCGGTATCCTTGATGATATAATGTGGATGTCCTTCAGCATCAACACCCTTGCGGCTTGAACCATCGTAGTTCTTTCCGTCGAGTAAGGTATATCTTTGGAAGCGGTAATCCATAAACTCGTTGGCATCCATAAATTCCGGCATGCGTGCCACCTTCTTGATACCATAATATCCATCATAAGAGATAGTTGCCTTCTGTGCCTTGTCTGCACCCTTGCTGCCCTTGGTGGTAATCATGATGACACCGGCAGAAGCACGGGAACCGTAGATGGCGGTAGAAGAAGCATCTTTCAATACGTCGATGCGGTCGATATCGTCAGGGTTGAGGAAGTCCATGTTGTCGCAAACCACACCATCAATAACATACAATGGCTGTGCCTGCTTGTTGATGGAAGCCTGTCCACGAACCTGGATGTTAAAGCCTGCACCTGCACGGCTACCAGACTGGGTGATGTTGACACCAGGAACAGAACCCTGCAGAGACTCTGCAAGATTGGTAGTACCACGAGCAGCAATCTTTTCTGAGTTAACAGATGCGATAGAGCCGGTTACGTCGCGTTTACGCATAGTACCGTAACCAACGACAACGACCTCGTCAAGAGCCGCGTTGTCATCTTCAAGAACAATGTTCCATGATCTTTGCCCCCCCACTTTAATTTTCTTAGGCTTGCAGCCGATGTAGCTGAAAGTCAAGACCGCATTAGGGTCAGCGTTCTGGATGGTAAACTTACCGTCAAGGTCGGTGATACCACCAGCCTTACCATTCTGGTCAGTAATGGTTACACCAATCATTGGTTCGCCATTAGCATCCTTAACGGTACCTTGGATTGTTTTCTGCGCAAAGGCGAGGAAACAAACCGAACTCAAGGTCAGTGCCATGCTGGCACGTTTCAGTTGTTGATACATAACGATGTTTGTTTTGTAGGTTATTATTATATCTTGTTAAGTTTTGGTCTAATTGAACTTACTAGCGATTAGTTGTTGTCGTGTTTAATTCTCAATAGATCATAAGGAATCTTCGATTTTTGGTTATAATCTTAGATTTCTGCTACAAAGGTAATTAAAATTTTTAAA
>JAJXBQ010000076.1:0-13723 GCA_021640525.1 Segatella copri | reverse complement strand
AGAGCACCTGACTGTTAATCAGGGGGTCGTTGGTTCAAGCCCATCTTGAAGCGCAAGAGAGTTTCAGGTTAGCCTCGTAACTCATCTTCTTTCATAGCAAATTGCTTCAATAGCTCAGTTGGTTAGAGCACCTGACTGTTAATCAGGGGGTCGTTGGTTCAAGCCCATCTTGAAGCGCAGAAAAGAGTCGCAAGTTTTACTTGTGACTCTTTTTGTTTATCCACATTTTATCCCACTTTGCATTCTCCATTCCCATTTACAAATACTATATCCGGCAATAACCAGAGAAAGCAAAATTAAAAAAGGCACATTCCGCATAGGAATGTGCCTTTATATATAATAATGTATCTAATACGCAGATTATTCTACATCATTGTTGTGATCCAAAGAGTCGTTGAACTCCTTAGGAGCCTGCTCATCATTACGATGCTCGTAACGACGTGGCTGACGAGCTGGACGCTCACCGCGACCTTCATGACGATCATCACGACGACCGCGACGCTCACCGCGCTCAGGACGTGGACGACGCTCACGCTCTACATAACCCTCTGGCTTCTCCATCAATACACGATGAGAAAGTTTGTACTTGCCAGTCTTAGGATCAATCTCCATCAACTTCACCTTGATCTTGTCGCCTTCCTTGATACCAGCCTCTTCAACTGTCTCAAGACGCTTCCAGTCAATCTCAGAGATGTGGAGCAAGCCATCCTTACCTGGGAGAATCTCTACGAAGCAACCGTAAGGCATGATAGAACGAACAGTACCCTCGTAAACCTCACCAACCTCAGGAACAGCTACGATAGCCTTAATCTTAGCCAAAGCTGCATCGATAGAATCCTTGTTAGGAGCAGATACCTGTACGTGACCCTTACCATCAGTCTCCTCGATAGTGATAGTAGCACCGGTATCCTCCTGCATCTGCTGGATAATCTTACCACCAGGGCCGATGACAGCACCGATGAACTCCTTAGGAATATCGAATGCTACGATACGTGGAACCTGTGGTTTCATCTCAGCACGTGGCTCAGAGATAGTCTCCATCATGCAGTTGAGGATATGCTCACGACCAGCCTTAGCCTGCATCAAAGCCTCCTCAAGAATCTCGAAGCTCAAACCATCACACTTGATATCCATCTGTGTAGCAGTCAAACCATCGCGGGTACCTGTGGTCTTGAAGTCCATATCACCCAAGTGGTCCTCATCACCGAGGATATCACTGAGGATAGCGTACTTGTCCTCACCTGGGTTCTTGATAAGACCCATAGCGATACCAGAAACTGGCTTCTTCATAGGAACACCTGCATCCATCAGGGCGAGAGTACCGGCACAAACAGTAGCCATAGAAGAAGAACCGTTAGACTCCAAGATCTGGCTTACCAAACGTACTGTGTAAGGGAAGTCTGCAGGAATCTGGCCCTTCAAACCACGCCATGCCAAGTGACCGTGACCAATCTCACGACGACCTACGCCGCGCTGAGCCTTAGCCTCACCTGTAGAGAATGGAGGGAAGTTATAGTGAAGGAGGAAGCGCTGGTAGCTCTTCTCGAGCACACCGTCGATAAGCTTCTCATCCATCTTTGTACCAAGAGTACATGTAGAGAGAGACATAGTCTCACCACGCTGGAAGATAGCGCTTCCGTGAGGCATTGGGAGTGGAGAAACCTCGCACCAGATAGGGCGGATTTCTGTAGTAGCACGGCCATCAAGGCGCAAGCCCTCGTCGAGGATGCAACGGCGCATAGCATCGCGCATTACGTCATCATAGTAACGGGTAGCCTCAGCGTGCTTCTCCTCCAGGTCTTCCTCAGAAAGATCGGTATGAGCAGCGTCATACTTCTCGAGGAAATCAGCCAAAACCTTATCGAAAGCATCCTGACGTGCATGCTTCTCCAAAGCCTGGTGGTTGATATCGTAAGCTGGCTTGTAAAGCTCAGTCTTGATCTGCTCACGGAGTTCCTCATCGTTGATCTCGTGGTCGTACTCACGCTTTACGTCAGTACCCTTCTCCTTAGCCAACTCATACTGGAGCTCGCACATAGGCTTAATAGCCTCGGCAGCCACCTTGAGGGCACCAATGAGATCCTGCTCAGAAACTTCCTTCATCTCACCTTCTACCATCATGATGTTGTCCTTGGTAGCACCAACCATGATATCCATGTCAGCCTCTTCCATCTGCTGGAATGTAGGGTTAACAACATACTCACCATTGATACGGGCTACACGAACCTCAGAGATATAGTACTCGAAAGGAATATCTGAACAAGCCATGGCAGCTGAAGCAGCGAAACCTGCGAGGGCATCTGGCTGGTCAACACCATCGGCTGAGAGCAACATTACCTGTACATAAACTTCTGCATGGTAGTTAGAAGGGAAAAGTGGACGCAAAGCACGGTCCACAAGACGAGAGGTAAGGATTTCCTCATCGCTGGCTTTGCCTTCGCGCTTGGTGAAACCACCAGGGAAACGACCTGCAGCACTGTACTGCTCACGATAATCTACTTGCAAAGGCATAAAATCTGTACCCGGAACTGCATCCTTTGCTGCACAAACAGTTGCGAGAAGTACTGTGTTACCCATGCGGAGAACCGCAGCACCATCAGCCTGTTTTGCAACTTTTCCGGTCTCAATTGTGATGGTTCTTCCATCAGGCAACTGAACACTTTTTGTAATTACGTTCATCTAAATTAAAAAACTTATTGTTTTGTCTAACATCTAAAATATCTAAAACGCTGCAAAGATACCTCTTTAATTATTAATAAACAAATAAATCAGCAATTATTTTCCACTTTTTTAAATAATTTATCTATAGAAGGTGCATTATTCGCAATTTTATTACTATCTTTGCACTCGATAATTTTGCAAAATAATAAAATTCATGAAGATAACTAGACTCTTTTCAGTGGCAGCGATTATGGTAGCTGCACTGGCTTTGACTTCTTGTAACAACAAGAAATTCCACATCAACGGCAATATCACAGAGGCTCAGGACTCTATGCTCTATCTGGAGAACATCAGCCTGAACGGTCCTGTGAAAATCGACTCTGTGAAACTGGGCGAGGATGGTGCCTTTGCCTTCGACGAGGCTGCCATGGACTCTGTTACCCCAGAGTTCTACCGCTTACGCATCGCCAACCAAACCATCAATCTTTCCATCGATTCTACAGAAACCGTCAAGGTAAAGGCGGCTTATCCGCAGATGAGCTTCAAATACGAAGTGGAAGGTTCTGAAAACTGCAACAAGATCAAGGAGTTGTCTCTTAAGCAGATGACTCTCCAGAGCAATATCAACGGGCTCGTGAAAGATCCTAACATCGGCAACGATTCTATCGAATCCATCGTAGGCCGCATGCTCCAGGCTTACAAACAGGACATCAAGACCAACTACATCTTCAAGGAGCCAATGAAGGCATACGCTTACTATGCGCTCTTCCAAACGGTACAGTTGGGCAATGTGAATACACTTATCTTCAACCCTCGCAACAACAAAGACGACGTGAAGGTATTTGCTGCCGTAGCAACCAGTTGGGATACCTACTATCCTGGCGCTGAGCGTGGCAAGAACCTCCACAATATCGCCATCGAGGGAATGAAAGACATCCGCATCATCGAGAACCAGATGGCACAGCAGCAGATTGAGGCCAGCAAGGTGAGCGTAAACGGATGCATCGAACTTGCACTTCAGGACAACAAGGGACAGGTACGCCGTCTCTCCGACCTCAAGGGCAAGGTGGTACTGCTCGACTTCCATCTCTTCGCCAGCAAAGAGAGCACCAAGCGCATCATGATGTTGCGTGAACTCTACAACAAGTATCATGCTGCCGGACTGGAGATTTATCAGGTATCAGTAGACCCTGACGAGCACTTCTGGAAGACCTCTACCGCTGCCATCCCTTGGATTTGCGTACGCGATGAAGATGGCATTCAGGGCAAGAGTCTGGCTCTCTACAATGTCCAGAGCATTCCTACCTTCTTCCTGATTGACCGCACCAACACCCTGCAGGCACGTGATGCACAGATCAAGGACATAGAGGCAGCCATCAAGAACCTTCTTTAAGATAACCAGGAGTTAGAAGTTTGGAGAGAACAGTTTCGGCTTTTCATCTTCCAACTTCTAACTCTTATTCTTTAACGCCAGTTCTGTATCTGCTTTTATGACAACATAGATGGCAATATCAGAAATACGAACCATACAAGGAACTTAAGAACAAGACAAAGATAAACTTTTAAACCCTAAAAAATGAACAAGAAATTTTTAGCAATGGCAGCCTTGGCGCTTATCACAACAGGAGCGCAGGCTAAAGTAAAGTTGCCACACATCTTGTGTGACAACATGATTTTACAGCAAAACACAGAGGCTAACCTCTGGGGATGGGACGAACCAGGAACTACCGTAGAGGTTACTACCTCATGGTCGGCACAGAAATATTCTGCCAAGACCGGTAAAGACGGCAAATGGGCGGTAAAAGTACAGACCCCGAAGGCGAGCTACACCCCACTCTCCATCACTTTCGATGATGGTGAAAAGACCACTCTCAACAATGTGCTGGCAGGAGAAGTATGGGTTTGCGCAGGTCAGAGCAACATGGAGATGCCAGTAAAAGGATTCGGCAACTGCCCTGTAGAAGGTTACAACAAGGCGGTGCTCGAAGCCAACCAGTACAAAGGCGTACATTATGTAAAGATTCCTAGCGTAATGAGCAGCAAGCCGTTAGATGATGCCAACTGCAAATGGAAGGAGGTTAATCCGGAAACCGTAGGCGATGCTTCGGCTACAGGATACTTCTTTGCACAGGTAGTAAACAAGGCTCTTGATACTCCGGTAGGTCTGGTCATGGCAAACAAGGGCGGAAGCCGTGTAGAAAGCTGGCTCGACCGCGACTACCTAAAGAAGAACACCAAGGAAGACCTCGACTCTGTGAAGATGACCAAGAACCCTAAATTCAAGTGGGACTTCATCTATCCTCTTCTCTGGGGTAATGGAACTTTCCACCCTATCCTCAACTATAGCGTAAAGGGTATTCTCTTCTATCAGGGATGTTCTAATGTAGGTGACCCTGACGGTCAGTACACCAAGCGTCTTGCCGACCTCGTTGCCCAGTGGCGCAGAGACTTCAAGCAGGGCGAACTGCCATTCTATTTTGTACAGATAGCACCTTATCATAATGGTGACGTAAATGGCGATTGGGGAGCTAAGCTCCGCGAACAGCAGTTCAATGCAGCCAAGGTGATTCCAAACAGCGGCATCGTCTGTACCGAAGACCTGGTTTATCCATACGAGGTTGAGCAGATTCATCCATGCCAGAAACAGCCTGTAGGCGAACGCCTTGCACTCCAGGCACTCAGTAAGACTTATGGTATGAAGGGACTCTTCAGCGAGAGCATGACCTTCAAGGAGATGAAGATTGTAGGTGATACTGTAAAGGTGCATTTCGACAACACCTACGGAGCCTATAACCGCTTTGAAGGTATCGAAGGCTTCGAAGTTGCTGGCGAAGATAAGGTATTCCATAAGGCTACAGCCAAGCACTTCTGGCAGGAAGGCAACGATCCTTGGAACGAGTGCGTCATCGTAACCAGTCCTGAGGTAAAGAAGCCAGTAGCCCTTCGCTACTGTTTCCGCAACTTCCAGCTCGGCAATATGGCAAATGCAGGCAACCTGCCTCTCTTCCCATTCCGTACAGACAATTGGTAATAATTATCAAAATATCATCAGCGGTCGATCTTTGCCTGAATCAAAGACCGGCCGCTTTTTTAGATTATAACATGATGATAAATCCTTTTCCATAATACATTATACATTAATCATTATACATTAATCATTATATGAGTCACGTATTAGATAAGTTTCAGTTTTGCCCGGTTTGCGGCTCTAACCATTTCGAAATCAACAACATCAAGAGCAAGAAGTGTAAAGACTGCGGATTCTCTTATTACCTCAATCCGAGCAGTGCTACGGTAGCTCTCATACTCAACAGCAAGGAAGAACTCCTGGTAGTAAGGCGGAAGAAAGAACCAGCCAAGGGGGCACTCGATTTGCCAGGCGGTTTCGTCGACATGGATGAAACAGGCGAAGAAGGTATGGCAAGAGAGGTAAAAGAGGAAACCGGACTGGATGCAACCGAGGTAAAGTATCAGTTCAGCTACCCAAATCTTTATCTCTACTCAGGTTTCATGGTTCATACCCTCGATATGTTCTACGAAGTGAAGGTGAAAGACGACACTCATATAGAAGCAATGGACGATGCAGAAGAATCATTCTGGATACCATTGAGCAGGCTCAATCCTGATGAGTTTGCATTCGATTCCATACGCAAGGGGCTCCATCGTTATTTGGAAACAAAATTGAGGTAAAAAGGGTTCAATACAGCCAAATATGGCTCCCAAACATTAAAAAAACCAAAAAAAACACCATATAATAAGGTATAAGCAAAAAGTTTACTTACTTTTGCCAACCGAAAAAAATTGTGTATAAGCTTATGCAAGAGAATTTAGTAATCGTCGAGAGCCCTGCGAAGGCTAAAAAGATCGAAGAGTTTTTAGGTAAGGACTATAAGGTTATGTCTTCTTACGGTCATATCCGTGACCTGAAGAAGAAGGAACTTAGTATAAACGAGAAAACCATGGAACCTGATTATGAGATTCCAGAGGAAAAGAAAAAACTCGTTACAGAATTGAAAACGAATGCGAAGAAAGCCAAGAAAATCTGGTTAGCATCCGATGAGGACCGCGAGGGAGAAGCCATCAGCTGGCACCTTTGCGAAGTACTGGGATTGGATGAGGAGAAGACAAACCGTATTGTCTTCCACGAGATTACCAAACAGGCTATTCTTGACGCAATCAAGAACCCACGCCATCTGGACATGAACCTTGTGAATGCCCAGCAGGCACGTCGTGTACTCGACCGTCTGGTAGGTTTCAAACTTTCTCCTATCTTGTGGAGAAAGGTTAAGCCAGCCCTTTCTGCAGGTCGTGTACAGAGTGTTGCTGTCCGTCTGATAGTAGAGCGTGAGCGTGAAATCCAGAAGTTCCAGAGTGTTCCATACTATCGCGTTACCGCAATCTTCGCCCTCATCAGCGACAGCGGAAATGCAACAGAAGTAAAGGCAGAACTGGATCAGCGCTTCAATACCCACGAAGAGGTAGAAGCTTTCCTTGAGAAGTGTAAAGACGCTAAGTTTATGGTTGAATCTGTAACCAAGAAACCTTTAAAGCGCTCTCCTGCACCACCTTTCACAACTTCTACTCTGCAACAGGAAGCTGCGCGCAAGCTTGGTTTTACCGTTGTACAGACCATGATGATTGCCCAGAAACTTTACGAAAGCGGACGCATCACTTACATGCGAACCGATAGCGTAAACCTCTCTACACTCTGTACCAACGCCAGCAAAGACGAGATTATCAGAGAATATGGCAAGGAATACAGCCAAGCTCGTGCCTACCACACCAGTTCAAAGGGTGCACAGGAAGCACACGAGGCTATCCGTCCTACCTACATGAACGAACCAACCATCGAAGGAACCGTTCAGGAGAAGCGTCTTTACGAACTTATCTGGAAGCGTACCATCGCATCACAGATGGCTGATGCACAGCTCGAAAAGACAACCATCAGCATCAATATCGGCAACACAAGCGAAAAGTTTGTTGCTACCGGTGAGGTTGTTTCATTCGACGGTTTCCTCAAGGTTTATCTCGAGTCAACTGACGATGAAGAGCATGCTGAGGATTCATCCCACATTCTTCCTGCCCTGAAAGAAGGCGATGAACTGCAGCGCAGAGAAATCCTTGCTACAGAAAAGTATTCTCTGGCTCCAGCAAGATACACCGAGGCCAGTCTGGTGAAGAAACTGGAAGACCTCGGTATCGGCCGTCCATCTACTTATGCTCCAACCATCAGTACCATCCAGCAGCGTCAATACGTGACCAAGGGTGACAAGACGGGCGAAGAGCGCACATTTACCATAGATTCCCTGAAGGGCATCAAGATAACCCAGAAGTTGAAGAAAGAGATGGCAGGCTCTGAAAAGGGCAAACTTCTGCCTACTGATATCGGTATCGTTGTAAACGATTTCCTGATGGAGAACTTCCCGAACATCATGAACTACAACTTTACGGCAGACGTAGAGAAGAAGTTTGATGATATTGCAGAAGGAAAGACCGAATGGACCAACTGGATGAAGGATTTCGACAAGGGCTTTGAGCCAGAAGTGAAGGAAGTTCTGGAAGCACGCAACCAGCACAAAGCCGGCGAGCGCAATCTCGGAAATGATCCAAAGACAGGAAAGCCAGTATTCGTCAAGATTGGCCGTTTTGGACCTGTGGTACAGATTGGTTCTGCTGAGGATAAGGACAAGCCTCAGTTTGCCCAGTTACCATCAGACAAGAGCATAGAAACCATCACCCTGGAAGAGGCTTTGGAACTCTTCAAGCTGCCAAGAGAACTCGGTGATTATGAAGGCATTACTGTAACAGTTGGCTCTGGCCGTTACGGCCCTTACATCCTCCATAACCGCAAGTATGTTTCTATTCCAAAGGAGGATGATCCGCTGACCATCACACTGGATAGAGCCATTGAACTGATCAAGGAAAAGCGCGAAGCCGAAGAGAAGCGCCATCTCAAAGTCTTCGATGAGGACGATAAGATGGAAATTCTCAATGGCAAGTATGGTCCATACATTGCTTACGACGGCAAGAATTACCGCATTCCAAAGGCAAAACATGAGAGTGCAGAGGAGCTTACATACGAGGAGTGTATGGAAATTATCAAAGCTGCTCCAGAACCAAAGGCTAGAGGCAGAAAGAAATCATAAACATGCCTCATTGACATAGAAACAGAAGAAAATGAAGTCAATCATCATCATAGGATACATGGGCGCCGGCAAGACAACGGTCGGCAAAGCCCTCGCCAAAGACCTTGGCGTTATGTTCTACGATCTCGACTGGTATATCGAGAGCCGAATGCGCAAGACCGTTAAACAGATCTTCGACGAAGTTGGAGAAGAGGGATTTCGCAAGATAGAGCACAATATGCTACACGAAGTGGCAGAGTTTGAAAATGTAGTGGTAAGCTGCGGAGGAGGAACACCATGCTTCTTCGACAATATGGACTACATGAACCAACTTGGCGAAACGTTTTACCTGAAGGCATCTCCAGAAACACTTCACGCTCATCTGAAGATGGGCAAAGGCGTACGCCCTCTGCTGCTCAACAAAACACCGGAAGAGGTAGACAAGTTTATCCATGAACAGCTGAAACTTCGCGAGCCTTACTACGAGAAGGCAAAACACATCATCGATATCAACGTGATGGACAATTATGATAAAATCAACGCTATTGTTCAGCAGATCAGAGACCTGCTGAACATATAGCCGTATCTAATAAAGTAATATATAATAAAGGTAACAAACAAAACTGATTTCCAGCAAGCAAGATTAGAAAATGAAGAAATGGACTATTGAAGACTCGAAGGAGCTCTACAACATCTGTGGTTGGGGCACTTCTTACTTTGGCATCAACGACAAGGGTGATGTCTATGTAACTCCATGCAAGGACAACACGCAGATAGACCTGCGCGACATCATGGACGAGTTGGCATTACGCGACATCAACGCTCCCGTACTGCTCCGTTTCCCAGACATCCTCGACAACCGCATCGAGAAGACAGCCAGCTGTTTTCAAAAGGCAAAGGAAGAGTATGGATACAAGGGAGAAAACTTTGTCATCTATCCTATTAAGGTGAACCAGATGCAGCCGGTCGTTGAGGAGATTATCTCTCACGGCAAGAAGTTCAACCTCGGACTGGAGGCTGGCTCTAAGCCTGAACTCCACGCCGTCATCGCCGTACAGGCACAGAGCGACTCGCTCATCATCTGTAACGGCTACAAGGATGAGAGTTACATCGAACTTGCCTTGCTGGCTCAGAAGATGGGCAAGCGCATCTTTATCGTAGTAGAAAAACTCAATGAGCTGGATATCATCGAAAAGGTAGCGAAAAAGCTCAACGTAAAGCCAAACATCGGTATCCGCATCAAACTGGCTTCTTCAGGTTCAGGCAAATGGGCTGAAAGCGGCGGCGATGCATCTAAGTTTGGTTTGACCAGCGCAGAACTGCTCACTGCCCTCAAGAAGATAGACGAGATGGGATTCCACGACTGTCTGCGCCTCATCCACTTCCATATCGGAAGTCAGATTACCAAGATTCGCCGCATCCAGACCGCTCTCCGTGAGGCTGCCCAGTTCTATATTAGCCTCCACAAGATGGGCTACAATGTTGATTTCGTAGATTGCGGTGGTGGTCTTGGCGTGGATTACGACGGCACCCGTTCTTCCAGCAGCGAGAGCTCAGTAAACTACTCTATCCAGGAGTATGTAAACGACTGTGTCTATACATTCGTAGATGCAGCCAACAAGAATAATATCGAGCATCCTAACCTCATTACCGAGAGCGGCCGCTCGCTCTCTGCCCATCACTCAGTCTTGGTTATCGATGTCTTGGAGACAGCTTCCCTGCCAGAAATGCCAGAGGAGTTTGAGGCGAAGGAGACCGACCACCAGCTGGTGAAGGATCTTTATGAGATATGGGACAACCTGAATCCTCGCAACATGCTGGAAGACTGGCATGATGCCGAGCAGATTCGCGAAGAGGCATTGCAGCTTTTCTCTCACGGCATCGTAGATCTGAAGACCCGTGCAGAGATTGAGGCAATGTACTGGAGCGTGTGCCACGAGATCAACAATCTTGCCAAGCACATGAAGCATGTACCTGAGGAGCTCAGAGGATTGGATAAGATTCTTGCCGACAAGTATTTCTGCAACTTCTCTCTGTTCCAGAGCCTGCCAGACAGTTGGGCTATCGACCAGCTCTTCCCTATCATGCCTATCCAGCGCCTGAACGAGCGTCCTACCCGCAACGCTACCTTGCAGGACATCACCTGCGACAGCGACGGAAAGATTGCCAACTTCGTTACCGACGGACATATCGGCAACGTTCTTCCTCTTCATCCATTGAAGAAGAACGAGCCATATTATCTCGGTGTATTCCTCGTTGGTGCCTACCAGGAGATTCTGGGCGACATGCACAATCTCTTCGGCGACACCAATGCTGCCCACATCTCTGTAAAGGATGGCAAATATAGCATCGACCAGATATTCGATGGCGAGACCGTAGAGGAGGTATTGGATTACGTACAGTACAATCCGAAGAAGCTCGTCCGCCAGTTGGAGCAGTGGGTAACCAAGAGTGTGAAGGAAGGTAAGATTTCGCTCGATGAGGGCAAGGAATTCCTGGGCACCTATCGCAATGGTCTCTTCGGATACACTTATCTTCAGTAAGTGAAGAACGAAGAGTGAAAAGTGAATAATTCAATTGCTTTAACTCATCATAAAGTTAAAAGTTCAATTTTCAAAGTTCAAAGTAACAAGATGGAAAAAGTAACAGTAGTAAAGGTAGGCGGTGCCATCGTTGAAGACAGCGAGCAGCTGGCACAGCTCTTGAAGGATTTCGCAGCCATTCCTGGCAAGAAAGTATTGGTACATGGCGGTGGCCGCCGTGCCACTAAGGTAGCCTCAGCCCTCGGCATCGAGAGCAAGATGGTAAACGGCCGCCGCATCACTGATGCAGACATGCTGGAAGTGGTAACAATGGTTTATGGCGGTCTGGTCAACAAGAACCTGGTTGCCAAGCTCCAGGCTAACGGCGTGAATGCTCTCGGTCTGACCGGTGCTGATATGGACGTAATCCACAGTCACAAGCGTCCGTTGAAGGACGGTATCGACTTCGGATTCGTGGGCGATGTGGAGCGTGCCAACGGCAAGATGCTCCAGACCCTGATTAATGAAGGCATTACTCCAGTGATGGCCCCATTGACCCATGACGGCAAGGGCAACATCCTCAACACCAATGCCGACACCATAGCCAGCGAGACTGCCAAGGCTCTGGCTCCTTACTACGATGTGACATTGATATACAGTTTTGAAAAGAAAGGCGTGCTCAGTAATCCTGAGGATGATGACAGCGTGATTCCAGTGATTACCCATGCCGATTTTGAGAGATACAAAGCAGATGGTACCGTAGCAGGCGGCATGATTCCTAAGTTGGAGAATGCCCTTGCAGCCATCGATGCTGGTGTGAAAGAGGTGATTATCACCCTTGCTACCGCCATCGACGGAAAGCACGGAACGGTGATTAAGTGAAGAACGAAGAGGGAAGAGTGAAGAATTCATCACCTTTTTTCTTAACAAGAGTTAAAAACAGAAATAATTTAAGATTGGTTGTAACTTTCTTATAACATAGTCGTCATTGATAATAGAGGGATGAAAGAAATCAGTTTCCAGAACGATGTTTTGCCGCTGAAGAACAAACTCTTCAGGCTGGCCCTTCGCATTACTCTCAACCGGGAGGAAGCGGAAGACGTTGTGCAGGATACGCTGATTAAAGTCTGGAACGCCCGCGACAGATGGCAGGAGCTTGACTCCATCGAGGCATACAGCCTCACCATCGCCCGCAACCTCTCGCTCGACCGCATCAAGAAGATGGAAAATCAGAATGATTCGCTGGAAGAGCAGAATACAGAAAGGTTAGACGAAAACACTTCTACCCCCTCAGAAAGGATGATTCAGAAAGACAAACTGAACATCGTAAGGAATATTATCGACGAGTTGCCTGAAAAGCAGCGCAGCTGTCTGCAGCTTCGAGACATCGAAGGAAAGTCCTACAAGGAAATAGCAGACATCCTCAGCATCACGGAAGACCAGGTCAAGGTGAACATCTTCAGGGCTCGTCAAACAGTCAAACAAAGATTTCAACAATTCGACAGATATGGATTATAAGTACATCAACCAACTTTTGGATCGCTACTGGAAGGGCGAGACTTCTCTCGAAGAAGAGGAGATTCTCCGTGCATTCTTCAGCCAGGACGAGTTGCCTGCCGAGCTGAAGCCATACCAAGCGCTCTTCTCTTACGAGATGGGCGAGGCTAAGCAAGAGGCGCTGGGTGATGACTTCGACCAGAAGATGATGGCGATGATTGAGGATGAATACACCAAGAAGCCTAACAAGGCAAAGGTCGTTTCATTGACAGAGCGCCTGAAGCCTCTCTTCAAGGCTGCTGCCGTGGTAGCTATCATCCTGACATTGGGCAATGCAGTTCAGGTTCCTTTCCAGAACAATGGCAATGATTCTGTTGAAAACGTAGGATACATCAAGAGTGGCAAGGGCGTATCCGTAGCCATGGGAGATTCTGCTTCGGTTGATTCTATGCAACGCACAGGCATCGATCAGGTAAGCACTCCAACAACGTCTCCAACGTTATTAAAGTAGATTATTTCTATGCTTTCTCTATAAAAAATCATGTTTAGTAAAACAATTCTGAAGCTGTGAAGTTTCAATTCTCTCAAATTTTTCATAACATACTAACGTAATAGGGCTGCCAGGATGTACTGGCAGCCCTTACTTATTTTATATATTTTGCACGCAAGCGTATGATAAAGGATACACGTGTGGCTCAATTTATCGCCACTGCGAGGCTTCATTTAAGCCTCCTTCCGGTCATCATTGATGACACTTACTAGGCTCAATATAAGCCACTTAACCTATTATCAAGAAGCATCTGAAAGGCTATTTTCCCTAATGGGGGTTAACAGAGTTAACAGTTAACAGCCCAAAATGCCTACTTTCCCCCACTCACATATAGTAATAAGTATATATATTTATATATAATATAAGGT
>JAJXBQ010000341.1:0-2344 GCA_021640525.1 Segatella copri | reverse complement strand
CGCCATTGTCGTTGGTCTGCTGGAGAAAGTCGAGCTGAGACTCTTTGTCCTTCAGGACAACGGCAGATAGCCAGTAGTTGGAGAAGGTGTTCTCTGGCTCAACGAAGAAGTCTATGCCATCAACGTTTTTGAAGTGCTCGATGTATTCGGCCGCTACCTTACGTTTGCTGGCTACATACTTGTCGAGATTCTCCAACTGAGCGCAACCAAGGGCTGCATTGATGTTCGGCATGCGGTAGTTGAAGCCGATGTGATCATGACGAAACTCCCAGCGATGAGGAATCTTGGCCTGTGTGGTGATGTGCTTTGCGTAGGCTCCGAGTTCTTCGTCCATGAAGAGCATCATGCCGCCACCACCGGTGGTGATGGTCTTGTTGCCGTTGAAGGAGATGGCGCCAATGCGACCGAAAGTGCCTGTATGCTGACCCTTGTAGGTTGAGCCGATAGATTCTGCTGCATCCTCTACGAGTTCGATGTGCCACTCCTTGCAGAGGGTTGCAATCTCCTCGATGCGAACAGGATGACCGAAGGAGTGCATGGGGACGCAAGCCTTGATGCGACGGCCTGTATGCTTGTTGTAGCATGCGAACTCATCCTCACCGAAAGCGAAGTCTTGAGATTTAGGGAGCTCTCCTATACGGCTGTTCTTGCGAACCTCTGCATTCTTTTGAAGCCACTCCTTCATAGCATCAGGAGAAAGTCCCATAGTAGATATATCCACATCAAGGAACACAGGATGTGCGCCAATGTATGAGAGTGCGTTGCAGGTAGCGATGAAGGTAAGCGCTTGAGTGAGCACCTCGTCATCTTTCTTCACACCTGCGAGCAGGAGTGACATGTGGAGGGCATTGGTTCCGCTCACGCACACTACGGCGCGCTTTGCGCCTGTGTATTTTGCCATATTCTCCTCGAAGCGATCGACGAACTTACCTACTGACGAAACGAAGGTGGTGTCGATGCATTCGTTGAGATATGCTTTCTCATTGCCTGCGAATACAGGAACGGCAAGAGGAGTAAATCCCTTGTTGCCGTAAACGGACTTGATAAAGTCTATCGTGTTTTTGTAATCAGCCATTTCTTTAGAATGACAACTTGTTAACTATTAATTTACATCTTTTGATCAAGATTCTTTCCCTTCTCTTCATGTTCGAAGTTAGGGATGAACTTCTTGATGGATTCTACTACTTCCGCTTTGGTGAAGTCTTCCTTCTGGAAGATGCCTTCGAGCTCAAGGAAGAAGTCAGTCACTTCGTTCATTGGACGACGAGTGCTTTCGCAAACCACCCCGAGGCTTATGAAACGTTCCATATCAATCTTTTCTCCAGGGACATAGAACTCCTCGTATGCTTTTTCGCCAGTGGTGTCAGACTTGAAGTAAACCACAGGATAAGTGTCAGACTCATAGGACATCTGAGCAGCATACCGCTTTGCCTCTGGATCATTCTTGCACTCTACTTTGGTGAAACCCTCCGCCTTTACGAAATCGTCACAGATGGCTGAGAACGTGAGCATCTGGTCTTCGCCCAATTTAGGAAAAAACACTTCACCACCGTTGCCGAGGATACAAGCCAGCATACAGATCTGACCGGACTCTTCGGGGGAGACAAAATAGCGCTTCACGTCTGATGGTGCAGCCAAAGGTTGCTTCTTCTGGAGGCGATGGATCCATCCGTCAGGAAGGGATCCATTAGAGAAAGCGACATTGGCAAAGCGTGCGGTAGTAACCTTGAAGTGGGTGTTGTAGGCCATCACGAGGTCTTCCATGATGCGCTTGCTGGCTCCCATGATATTCACAGGATTGGCAGCCTTATCGGTGGAAACGCAGAAGAAGTGTTTAGGCGGATAGATGCAAAGGAGGTCCATCAGTCTTTTGGCCTTGATGTCGTTGTTCTCGATGAGTGCCTGAACAGAGTATTTGTCCTTCTCCGAACGTACGTGCTTGTGGGCAGAGAAATTGGCAACGATGTCGAAGCCTCTCTCCTCGCGGAAGATACATTCGAAGATAGGGTCTGCAAAGTTGAGCGTATAACAGCGGAACTCCTCTGGTACATAAAGACTTTCAGTAGAGCGAATGTCACGGACGAGTTCTGCGAGTCCGTTCTCGTTGAGGTCAACGACAACAACCGAAGCCGGCTCGAAGCGAAGAACAGCCTTGATGAAGCTGGAGCCAATAGAGCCTGCACCACCGATTACACATACTTTCTTACCTTTGATCTCTGCGGTAAGTGTCTCCTTGTTTGCCTCTATATCCGCTGCAAACATGCTGACGGGACGATTGGTTACACTGTCAGCGATGAATTTCTCTAAATTGAACATATTGAATACTTTATTTCCTATTCTCAAG
>JAJXBQ010000340.1:0-2358 GCA_021640525.1 Segatella copri | reverse complement strand
CTTTAATACGATAACATTAAGATACAAATATATAATAATGGTTGCTGACCTGTGATGTAATAATGGAAAAACACAAATATTTTACATCCTCAAAAACTCCGTGAATCGTTATATTCTCGGGCAGGTGCAGCTGTGATAGAGATTTACTCGACGTGTTTCGATTTTTATCGTTAAAAATACCCGAGTCATAACAAAATCTTTTATTAATTGAATATCAGTGGGTTAAGCACTTTAAAAAGTGTAACTGCTAACGGTTTAGATACGAGCTATATTCTTTTTCTTTCACAACCTTGCAATATACAAAGAACGCTTTGATTACAAGTGCAAAGATAAATTGAAATTTTGAAATACAATTATTTTTGCTCATTTTTTCACTTTCTTTAATGGATTCCCTTGGCAAGCCCTTTGGCACTTTACCTACTTCAAGGTATTGCAAATATACACCGATTTTCGTACCTTTGCAGCCGATTTTGAATATTCAAACCAAGATGAGGCTACGATATGCTTATGTGCCTGTGCTTTTGCTCATGTCCTTCTCTACAATAGCAAATGTATGGGCATCGTCTTCCCTTTCTCCTGACGGAAGGGCTTTCTCTTATGCTGTGTCGAGTGATACAGTAAGGGAGAGTCGTGCCTTGTCAGAGGGCGATGGCGACTCTGTGGAAACGCAAAAAGAAGATTCCATCTTTAAGACGCTCAACCTCGGCGAAGTGGTGGTTACTGCTGCCATGAAGGAGGTGGAGATGAAGGGCGATACCACGGTTATCAATGCCAATGCTTTCCAGACTCCCGAGGGGGCTTACCTCGAAGAACTCTTGAAGCGTGTGTCAGGCTTGGAATACGACAAGCAGAAAAAGACGATAACATATAATGGTCTTCCCATCCACGAAATCAATGTCAATGGCGAGAGTTTCTTTGGCGGCAACAGCACCCTCGCCCTCGAAAACCTGCCAGCCAAGTTGGTGAGCAAAATCAAGGTGTATGACAAGCGGAGCGAACTGGAGAAAATCACCAAGGTACGCAAGGGCGGCGAAAACTATGTGCTCGACTTGCAGACCAAGCGAGAGTTCAACGGCACGCTGATTACTTCGGCAGGCATAGGCAGGGGCAACAACGAAAAGAAGGAAGCCGAGTTAATATCCAACCTCTTCCGCCAGACTGGCGACAACATCTCCGTGATAGCTCGAAGTGGCAACCGATATATGACTTCTCGCTATCCAGACAACCGACAGGACAACGTGGCGATGAACTTTGCCAAAAAGTTTTCCAAGCGATTCACCCTCTATGGCAACATGATGTACAACCATTATGCCAGTGGCAACGAGAGCACCCTATATAGCGAGCAATATCTCACCACAGGCAACCGTTACCAGAATTCAACCTCCACCAGCACCAATCGCAACACGATGGGCAATGGTTCGTTGGGCATGAGGTGGAGCTTGGATGACAAGACCTATTTTAATATAGGTGGAAACTTCAGCAAGTCGAAGAGCGACAACACCAGCGACAGCCAGCAATCCACCTCTTCAGAAGGCGATGAGCGTATCAACAGCATCACGAGAAACTCGGATTCGAAGAGCGACAGCCATTCGTTCTCCGTCAATGCCGACATCACCCGAGTGTTCAACGACAAGGGTACGAGCATCAGCCTCACGGGTAGTTACTCCGACAGCAAGAGTACCAACGAGTCACATTCCCTTTCCGAGACCACTTACTATCAGTTGGAGAGCAGTCTGGGTGGCGATTCCGTGCTTTATCGCAACCAATACCAGCACTCCCCCTCCACCAATCGTGCCTATTCCGTAGGCATCAACTTAACGCAACCCTTGGCTGAGAACTTGCGCCTGCAACTCGGTTATCGCTATGCTGCCACACGACAGATGAGCGACCGAAGTACTTACGAGAGCGAGGTGTATATGGATAGCCTAAGCAACCACACTCTGAGCAAGACCATTACCCACGACCTCAGCCTCTACCTCAATTATGATGGCAAGCAATGGGAGGCAAATGCAGGAGTGTTGATGCAGCCCGAGCGCAGGAGTCTTGACCAAAAGACCGGCTTGCTCCACGCCGACACGGTAAGGACGAGTGTGAACTGGAACCCACAGTTGAATGTGTCATGGCATCGGGGCAAGACTCGCTTCGAGCTGAATTATGACGGTAGTAGCCGACAGCCCGACCTCGGTAGCTTGATGTCGCTCACCGATAATAGCGACCCGCTGCACATCACCCATGGCAATCCTTCGCTCAAAGCATCCTATAATCAGAATTTCCGATTGACAGGTAGGAACACGCGCCTCGGGCTTTCGGGCGATGTTAATTTCAGCAACACCTATAACAGTCAGACGCAAGCCGTCT
>JAJXBQ010000075.1:0-13961 GCA_021640525.1 Segatella copri | reverse complement strand
AAAAGAGCGGAAAAGTGGGAGAAAAGATTTTAAAGAACTTTTTAGAGATAAAATAAAAGAGGAAATACTAATATGATAGAATTAATTCCAGCTATCGACTTGATAAATGGCCAGTGTGTTCGTCTTACCAAAGGCGATTACGACCAGAAGAAGGTTTACAATGACAATCCTGCCGAGGTTGCAAAACAGTTTGAGCAGATGGGCTTCAAGCGCCTTCATGTAGTAGACCTCGATGGAGCCAAGTCAAAGCACATCGTAAATGATGCGGTGTTGAAGTCCATTACCACAGAAACCTCTCTCGTGGTAGATTTCGGTGGCGGAATCAAGACCGAAGAAGATATTGAGAAAGCTTTTGCTGCGGGAGCAAGCATGGTTACAGTGGGCAGTATTGCCGTCACTAATCCGGATCTCTTCATGCAATGGTTGGACAAATATGGAGCTGACCGCCTGATTCTGGGAGCCGACGTAAGAAACGGTAAGATTTCTATCAACGGATGGAAAGAAGATTCTTCTGAAGATCTCCTTCCTTTCCTGAAAAAGTACATCGATAAAGGAGTACGCTATGTTCTCTGCACAGAAATCAGCAAAGACGGAACGCTGCAGGGACCTGCCATAGAACTCTACAAAGAAGTAATGGCTGCCTATCCTCAACTGCATCTTATCGCCTCAGGCGGAGTGAGTTGCAACGAAGACATCGAAGCATTGGAAACTGCAGGAATTCCTGCCGTAGTATTTGGAAAAGCTTTCTACGAAGGGAAAATCGATGTTAAGAAACTAGTTAATAGTTAAATAGTTGACAGTCAAAAAGTTTATAGTTAGGAGTTAAGTAATCATAAAGTTCAAAGTTCAATGGTCAAAGTTCAAAGTAACAAAGGATTAGCTAAACGAATCGTTCCTTGTCTTGATGTAAAGAATGGCGAGACGGTAAAGGGAACCAATTTCGTAAACCTTCGCAGCGCTGGTGACCCGGTAGAACTGGGAAAAGCTTATAGCGATGCTGGAGCCGATGAGCTCGTATTCCTTGATATTACAGCGAGTTTCGAAGAGCGCAAAACCTTTACGGATATGGTAACCCGTGTGGCTGCCGAAATCAATATCCCATTTACTGTGGGAGGTGGAATCAACGAACTCAAAGATGTTGACCGCCTGCTCAACGCAGGAGCTGACAAGGTTAGCATCAACAGTGCTGCCATCCGACATCCGGAGCTCATCGATGAAATTGCCAACCATTATGGCTCACAGGTTTGCGTATGCGCCATTGATGCACGTCTCGATTCTGACGGCTGGCACTGTTATGTAAAAGGCGGAAGAGAACGGGTGGAACTAGGATTGTTTGACTGGGCTAAGGAAGTGGCCGACCGGGGTGCCGGTGAAATTCTCTTTACCAGTATGGATCATGACGGTGTGAAACAGGGATTCGCAAACGAGGCCCTCGCCCGTCTTGCCGAAGAAGTAAGCATTCCTATCATCGCCTCAGGAGGTGCTGGAAAGATGGAGCATTTCCGCGATGCGTTCACCCAAGGCAAGGCAGATGCTGCACTGGCAGCCAGCGTGTTCCACTTTGGCGAGATTGCCATTCCTGACCTCAAGAAATACCTGAGAGAAGAAGGAATCAACGTGAGAATATAGAACACGTAAGGATACTGAGACACGGGGAATATAATAATGTAAGAAAATAAAAACAAGATAAAATGGAAATAGATTTCGAAAAATTAGGCGGACTGGTTCCTGCCATCATCCAAGACGCAGTTACAAAGAACGTCTTGATGCTTGGCTTCATGAATCAGGAAGCATACGATAAGACAATAGCAACCAAAAAGGTAACATTCTGGAGCCGTTCACGCAACTGCCTCTGGACAAAAGGTGAAACATCAGGCAACTTCCTGAATCTCGTTAGCATTCAGAACGACTGCGATAACGACACCTTGCTGGTTAAGGTTCACCCAGATGGTCCAACTTGCCACAAAGGTACAGACACCTGCTGGGCAGAAGAGAATACGGTCAACCCTATTCTCTTCCTCTCAGAGCTTCAGGACTTCATCAACAAGCGCCACGAAGAAATGCCAGAGGGAAGCTACACTACCAGCCTCTTCAAGAAAGGCGTTAACAAAATGGCACAAAAGGTTGGAGAAGAAGCTGTTGAAACTATTATCGAAGCAACAAACGGCAACAACGAGAAACTCGTTTACGAGAGTTCAGACCTTCTCTATCACCTCATCGTTCTGCTCACAAGCAAAGGCTTGAGAATAGAAGATGTAGTGAAAGAACTTCAGATGCGTCACGATCCGGAATGGGATAAGAAACGCCGCGTTGCCAAGAGCAAGGGCGAAATGAAATAACAAACCAACATTAAGGAGAAAAAAATAGAAGATGTTAATAGATTATCAGAACGTCAGCATATATCAGGCCGACAAGTGCGTGCTCCAAAACATCAATTTTCATATTGACGAAGGAGAATTCGCCTACCTTATTGGAAAAGTCGGCTCTGGTAAAAGTTCGCTATTAAAGACACTTTATTGCGAACTAGACCTTGTAGAAGGCGAAACCGAGAAGGCTGAAATTCTCGGCAGAGACCTCAAAACTATCAGGCGAAAGGAGATTCCGGCTCTGCGTAAGGAATTGGGAATCATCTTTCAGGATTTCCAGCTGCTACACGACCGCACCGTTCGCAAGAACTTTGAATTCGTACTCAAGGCAACAGGCTGGAAAAACAAAAAAGACAGAGAAAAGCGTATCGAAGAGGTGCTCAACGAAGTAGGCATGATTGATAAAATCGACAAGATGCCTCATGAGCTCTCAGGTGGTGAGCAGCAGCGTGTAGCCATCGCCCGCGCCATTCTCAATAATCCTAAGATCATCATCGCCGATGAGCCTACAGGCAATCTCGACCCAGAGACAGCCAGCAACATCGTGAGTCTGCTGAAAGACATCACCAAACAAGGCACAGCTGTTGTGATGACAACCCATAACATCCCGATGCTCGACAAATTCCCAGGCATCGTTTACCGCTGTAAGGAAGGTGTGCTCTACGACGTAACCAACGAGTACAACCACATCGACCTCACAGAGGATGGAGAAGATAATTAAGTGAAATAATTAAATAAAATTACGACTATGAAGGTAATGAAATTCGGAGGTACTTCTGTAGGCTCACCAGAGCGCATGAAGGGAGTAGCCTCTTTGGTTACAGAATCAGGTGAACCAACTTTCATCGTATTGTCTGCGATGAGCGGTACAACAAACTCTCTCGTTGAGATCTCTGACTATCTTTACAAGAAGAATCCAGAGGGCGCCAACGAGGTAATCAACAACTTGGAGAAAAAATACATGCAGCATGTAGAAGAACTCTACTCTACCGAGGAGATGAAAAATACGACTCGTGAGTTCTTGCAGGGCGAATTCAACTATCTCCGCTCATTTACCAAAGACCTCTTCACTTCTTTCGAGGAGAAGAGCATCGTGGCTCAGGGCGAGATGATGAGCACCAACATGGTTGTAAACTACTTGAAGGAACAGGGTGTAAAGGCGGTATTGCTCAACGCATTAGACTTTATGCGAACTGACAAGAACGCAGAACCAGACCCTCAGTACATCAAGGAGAAGTTGGCTGCTATCATGGAGCAGAACCAGGGCTATCAGATTTACATCACTCAGGGATTCATCTGCCGCAACGCATACGGCGAGGTTGACAATCTGCAGCGTGGCGGTAGCGACTACACCGCATCTCTTATCGGTGCAGCTCTCCCAGCTGAAGAGATTCAAATCTGGACCGATATCGACGGAATGCACAACAACGACCCTCGTGTCGTAGAGCACACTGAAGCTGTCCGCCAGTTGAACTTCGAGGAGGCTGCTGAGTTGGCTTACTTCGGTGCCAAGATCCTCCACCCTACCTGTGTTCAGCCAGCCAAGTATGCAGGCATCCCTGTACGCTTGAAGAACACCATGGATCCTAAGGCCGACGGTACAATCATCGACAATGTCATCGTACGCGGCAAGATCAAGGCTGTAGCTGCCAAGGACAACATCACAGCCATCAAAATCAAGAGTAGCCGCATGTTGCTCGCTACAGGTTTCCTACGCAAGGTATTCGAAATCTTCGAGAGCTATCAGACTCCAATTGATATGATTGCCACTTCTGAGGTGGGTGTCAGCATGAGTATTGATAATGATTCTCATCTTAACGACATCGTAAACGAGCTGAAGAAATATGGTACAGTAACTGTAGATTCTGATATGTGCATCATCTGCGTTGTAGGTGATTTGGACTGGAGCAACGTTGGCTTCGAGACCATCGCTACCGATGCGATGAAGAACATTCCTGTACGCATGATTTCTTATGGTGGTTCTAACTACAACATCTCATTCCTCATCAGAGAGAAAGATAAGAAGCAGGCATTGCAGAACTTGAGCAACGTATTGTTCGAGAAGTAATCTAAGTGAAGAACGAAGAGTGAAGAGTGAAGAATTCGTATGTAATGCTTCCTGTCCACTCTTCGTTGGATATTCTGATTTACAATAAATTGGATATTCTAATTTGACTATAATAAGGTATTAATTTAAGATTAAGCGAAATGAAAGGTACATTTCCGATAGATAAGTTTCAGGAGATACAGACTCCGTTCTACTATTACGACACCAATGTGTTGCGCCAGACATTGAAAACCATCAATGAAGAGGCTGGCAAGCACGAGGGATTCGAAGTGCACTATGCCGTAAAGGCAAATGCCAACCCTAAGGTGCTCAATATCATCTGTCAGGCTGGTTTAGGAGCCGACTGTGTGAGCGGAGGAGAAATTCAGGCAGCCATCAAAGCCGGTTTCCCTGCCAGTAAGATTGTTTACGCTGGTGTAGGCAAAAGCGATTGGGAAATCAACCTCGGATTGGAGAAAGACATCTTCTGCTTCAATGTAGAGAGCATTCCGGAGTTGGAAATCATCAACGAGCTGGCTGAAAAACAGAATAAGATTGCGCAGGTTTGTTTCCGCATCAATCCGGATGTCGGCGCCCATACGCACGCTAACATCACAACAGGTCTGGCAGAAAACAAGTTTGGAATTGCCATGCGCGACATGGAAGCCGTAATCGAAGAGGCTGCCAAGATGAAGAACATCCAGTTCCTCGGACTGCACTTCCACATCGGAAGCCAGATTCTCGATATGGGTGATTTCGAGGCACTCTGCAACCGTATCAACGAACTTCAGAACCAACTTGAAGCGCATCACATCGTTGTGAAGAACATCAATGTGGGCGGCGGATTGGGCATTGACTATAATCATCCAAACCGACAGCCAATCCCTGATTTCAAGGATTATTTCGATACATACGCAAAGAAACTGAAGTTGCGCGATGGTCAGAAGCTTCACTTCGAATTGGGTCGTGCTGTAGTGGGCCAGATGGGTTCTCTCATCACCAAGACACTCTACATCAAGCAGGGCACAGCCAAGCAGTTTGCCATTGTGGATGCAGGAATGACCGACCTCATCCGTCCAGCACTCTATCAGGCTTACCATAAGATTGAGAACATCTCAAGCGATGAACCTGTAGAAACTTACGACGTAGTAGGTCCTATCTGCGAATCTAGCGATGTCTTCGGCAAGGCTGTCGACATCAACAAAGCCCATCGCGGCGATCTCATCGCACTCCGCTCAGCTGGAGCCTATGGTGAGATCATGGCGAGCCAGTATAACTGCCGCCAGTTGCCAAAGGGTTATATTACAGAAGACTTTTAATATAGTTGAAAGTTAAAAGTTAAGAGTTTATAGGATTCTCCTTTCTCTAACTTTCTATATTACGAGAAAAAGAAAATGATGATCATTAGTACAACTACTATAATAACAGGCGCAGTGGTGGTTTTATTGGCGGTTCTCGGATCGCTGATAAATCCATTTCTGCGCTCGTTGCGCTTTCAAAAAACAGAAACGGCAGAGAATCAACCTCCTGTCAGCATACTCATTACCGCACACGATAATCTTGCTGAATTGGAGAGGAATCTCCCTATGTTCCTGCGTCAGCAGTATGCTGCCGACTATCAGGTAATCGTAGTCTGCCAGAGTACAGATGGCGAGACACTGGATTTTCTGAAGCGAACAGCAGCTGAGAACCCTCATCTTTATTATACTTATATTCCTGAGAGTTCACGCTACATGAGCCGCAAGAAATTGCAGATTACACTGGGTGTGAAGGCTGCCAAACATGAATGGATTATTCTGACAGAGCCTAATTGTCGCCCAAGCAACGACAAGTGGTTACAAACCATGGCCCGTCAATGTCAGGACCCTAACCATCTGGTATTGGGATATGTAGCCCTTGATGAGGAAACCAATAGCGTACGCCGTTTCGACAGCATCCGCAAGGCTTACTATGTTTTGCGCCGTGCCCAGCAGACCTATGGTTATCGCAGTCACATGCCAAACGTAGCCTTCCGCAAGAGCGACTTTATGAAGGAACAGGGCTATCAGGGCAACCTGGAATATGTTCGCGGCGAATACGATTTTCTTGTCAACAAGTATGCACATTGTGGCGATACTGCAACAGAACTGGATTGCGATGCATGGCTCATCCGCGAAGCACCATCGAACAAGAGCTGGCACAATGCCCACCTCTATCTGCAGGCTTCACGCAAGAGTCTGGAAAGAGCCGGTTCCATGCGAACCCTCATGTTCTTTGACCATCTCATGCCACATCTCAGCCTGATAGCGACGCTGGCCGTAGCAGCCTACTCTATCCTCATGAAGAATTGGATTCTTACAGGATGCGCAGGTTTCAGTTTCCTCCTGCTGTTCATCGTGAGAATGCTGATAGCCAACAAGGCCATCAAACACTTTGATGACGGAATAGCGATGTTCAAACTGCCATTCTTCGAATATGGAATTATCTGGAGAAATCTGGCTACCAAATTGCGCTATTGGCGGGCTGACAAAAACGATTTCACTTCTCATAAACTCTAGACAGGGTAAAAAGGAAGTAACAGTCTATCAGAATAATAACAGTTAAAAATAACCGACAGAACGATGAAAGTATATTTGTTCATTTCCAACCATAAGAAGTTGCTGAAGATGTATCTTCCATACATCGAAGCCTTGAATAAGCAGCTCGACATAACCAACAATCTGGTTGATGCCGACATTGTATTGATTATCGGAGCATGGACATGGCAGGGAGCCCAGACAGCCAAGAAAGCAAAGCAGATGGACATTCCCTACATCGTTTGTCCACTAGGTGATATTTCTGAGAGAAATTGCAAGAACCCTTACTTGAAGCGTTCGCTGCAACAGGCTATGTATCAGAAAGCCATGTACGCCAAAGCCAACCTCATAGTAGCTACTACCCCTATGGAGAAAAACTATCTGGAAAAGAAGGGTTGGAACAAGCACATCGCCCTGATTCGCTATGCAGGCTACAGTCATCTTACCACAACCGAAGCCATGATACAGAATTGGCAGGAGACGGATGAGGAGACGCTGGCAGCCTTCGAGCAGCAAAAGGCAGAAGCTATCGCTGCACAGACCAAGCAGGCAATCATCGCACAAATCATGCAGATAAAAAGCCGCATGCCGCATCAGAATATTCCGCAAAAATATCTTGACGATTTGCACACTCTGCTCTACGCAGATGATTATGATGAGGATGCTATTAAGCAAGAACTGGCAGAGAAGAAACTCTCTTCCTATGCCGCCTCAGTTTTCCAGACTATGACAGATAAAACAGGACTCACAGAAGGCTTCATGCCGATTCCAGCCAAGAAGGGCAGAAAGAGCAAGGAAATTCTGAAGTTTGTGAAATAAAAGAGTTTCTGAAGTTTGTGAAATAAGAAGAAATGAACTTAGATAGAATAGAACAGCAAGCTGGTCATCTGCCAGCTTACCAGATAGCCGACTCTGTCAATGAAGCATTGATGGAGTCGGCTAACCTTGTTATTACAGCTCCTCCTGGAGCCGGTAAATCTACCCTCCTCCCGCTCACCATTCTGCGTGGCATGAGTGATCAGGCATTGGAAGGTTTCACCCATGATCATCTAAAAAGTCAGGGTAAGATTCTGATGCTCGAACCGCGCCGCCTGGCAGCTCGCCAGATAGCCGAACGGATGGCACAGATTCTGGGTGAGCCCGTGGGCAAAACCATCGGCTATCGGGTAAGATTCGAAAGCAAGGCTTCGGATGAAACATGCATCGAAGTCCTAACCGAGGGCATTCTCACCCGAATGCTGGTCAATGACGCTACACTCGAAGGCGTTTCGTGCCTCATCTTTGATGAGTTTCATGAGCGCAGCATCAATTCCGATCTGGCGTTAGCGCTGGCCCGGCAAACACAGGAAATCATCCGCCCCGACCTGAAACTCATTATCATGTCAGCAACAATCGATACTTCTATCATCTGTCAGGCACTTCAGGCTCCGCTTATCGAGAGTAAAGGCAGAATGTTTCCGATAGAAACCATTTATGCAGACCACGACATCGACAGATATCAGGTAGCGCAGGAAATGGCAGCCACCATCTGTCAGGCTTTCAGAAATCAGGAAGGCGACATTCTTGCCTTTCTGCCGGGACAAGGGGAAATTATGAAATGCGAAGAAATGCTCCGCTCTGCCTTGCCTTCTGCGGAAATCTATCCGCTCTATGGCAACCTCTCGCCTGAAAAGCAGCGGCTCGCTATTGCTCCTTCCAAACCGGGCGAGCGGAAAATCGTCTTGGCCACTCCTATCGCCGAAACTTCTCTCACCATCGAGGGAGTAAGGATTGTTGTGGATTCCGGACTCTGCCGAAAGCTGGTTTACGATGCCCGTACAGGCTTGAGTCATCTTGAAACAGTCCGCATCAGTCAGGATATGGCTACGCAACGAAGGGGACGTGCGGGCAGAATCACATCAGGCGTATGTTACCGGCTTTGGACACAGACCTCGGAACATCTGATGCCAGAACAACGGCTGCCCGAAATACTGGATGCAGATCTCTCTTCGATGGTTCTCGACATTGCAGCTTTCGGCGAAAACAAACCGGAACTGCTGCCTTGGCTCACCCTTCCTCCCAAGGGCAACCTCGTATTGGCACAGCAACTTCTTATGTCGCTCAACGCCCTCACTCCTGATCATGATGCTCACGCTCTCAGTGGCAGCATCACCGCAGAAGGCAGCAGAATAGCACAACTTCCTTGTCATCCGCGAATCGCCAAGATGATAATCAGCAGCGATTCTCCTTCAAGCCAAGCCCTTGCCTGCGACATTGCTGCTCTGCTGGAAGAGAAAGATCCGATGGGTGAAAATGAGGATTCTGACATGACGCTCCGCCTTTCACTCCTCCGCTCCGCACGCTGCAAGAAGAATCTGGGACGTTGGAACCGTATCGCTCAGATTGCCCAGGAATACAGGAAGATGCTGCGTATCAGGGAAGACAACGAGCCTATTGATGCTGAGGAAGTGGGCTATCTCATCGCCCTAGCCTACCCTGAGCGCATCGCCCATGCCACCGACCATACGGGCAACTTCAAGATGTCGAATGGCAACACGATTTTCATCGACCCGTGCGACAGCATGGCTGCAAACGAATGGCTTGCCATCGCATCACTCAACCTCGCTTCAACCTCATCATCCAATTCTGGGCAGGGACGGAAAGGAAGGGTATTTCTCTCAGCCCCCGTCAACTGGAAGAACTTGCCGGCACAAACCTGCGAGAATATCTCATGGGACAGTAAAGCGATGGCAGTAAAGATGCAACAGGAAACACGGATAGGAGCACTCGTCATAGACAGCAAGCCGATACAGAATGCCAGCCGAGAGACTGTTTCTAATATTATCTGCGAAGCTGCCAGAAAAGACGGACTCAGCATGTTCGACTGGAACGAATCGGTTCATCGTCTGCAACAGCGCGTGGCGCAAGTAGCTGAATGGCATCCGGAACTGGAGATTCCTGACCTATCTACGGAGCATCTCCTGAAAACAGCCCGAGCGTGGCTCCCTTTCTATCTCGAAGAAGGTGGTAAGATGAAGACTTCTGTTACTGAGCTGAAGAAACTCAACCTGTGCGAAATCCTTTGGAACATCCTTTCTTACGACCTTCAGCAGGAGATAGACCGCCTTGCTCCCACCCACATCCGTGTGCCATCGGGCAGCAACATCCGCATCGATTATCGCCTGGGAGCAGAAGCTCCGGTTCTGAGTGTGCGGCTTCAGGAGTGTTTCGGAATGACATCAACTCCCACTGTCGATGCTGGCAGACAGCCCCTTCTGCTTGAGTTGTTATCTCCCGGCTTCAAGCCCGTTCAGCTTACTCAGGATCTCGCAAGTTTTTGGCAAGGCACTTATTTCGAAGTCCGCAAGGAACTGAAGCGCCGATACCCTAAGCATTTCTGGCCGGAGAATCCGTTAGAGAGCCAGGCCGTGAGAGGTGTCAAACGATGGTGATCCAGATGCTCTCGCCTCGGTCTCTCGCCGCCGTGATGGCATTGACGAGGCGATGCAGCCAGATGCGGGAGTTTACCACCATGCCTCGGAGTTTGTTTTCGCCCGGCAGGATGCAGCCCTGCGTATCATCGGGGTAGTTGCCGGCATGGATGCGGATGCCCTCAAAGCCAGGAACGCCCTGCAGCAGGGGCAGCCACTGCTTGAATCTCGGCGACTTGGTGATGAGCAGCGGATAGGTGCCCTCGGGTATGGCAGTCTTACCCTTCATCTTCTGCGCCTTCTTCCCCGACACTCGCCCCAGGCGCACATTCTCCTCTTGGGGCAACAGGGTGATGCCCAGCAGGTTGCGCCACGTAGGCTCCAGGGTATCGCAGAAGTAGTGCTCCCCGTCCAGCTTGCCCACATCTACCACATGGCAGAAGCTGCGCTTCTGGTCCTTATTGAGCGTATAGTTCACCTTGCGCTCCACCTCCTCGTCCTTCAGGATATACATACGCCCTATGGTGTAAGTATTCTGCTTAGCTATTCTTTTGAGTACGATTTCCATAATTGTTTCTATTTAGATTCTTTTTTGAGAAAACATAGCTTGCGATAAAGTTCGCCTGCCTCCACTTTCACGATATACTTTCTGAACACCCAGGTGGCTATCATCCGTCGGGTGCCCTTGGTATCCAGCCCCAAGTCGCTTCTCAACTGCTCAGCCTGCTGATAAGAGAACTCATTTGGCAGAAGTTGCAGCATATTGGAAGGCCCTCTTTTGCTCGACTTCACTCCCTCCTGCTCCGACTTCACGATAGCATCTCGGAAGAATCTCATCTTGCAGTACAGGTCATACTGCTCGCTCCAGCGCACAAACTCCTCTATCTCGGATTCCCATTGGCAACCATTCGCCACATAGAGCACGCAAGCCTTCAGATAGGCAATGACATTGGCTCTGAACGAGAGGTTCTCGTAAACCCTGTCTTGGCTCATACGGGCAAAGTCGGCATTCTCCTCTTTCAGCTTCTGTGCCAAGGCGAAAGCCTCAGGGCAATTGATAGTACCAGAAGCCATGTTAAGATGCTCGATATAGGGTTTTAAGTTCTCTCTGAATGTGTCATCGTATGTGCCATAGACAGGCATCTCGGCTCCTATCTCACGCTCTGGGATAGTACAGAAGTTGATTCTAGAGATAGGACCATCGGTCAATACCTTGGAGAAATATCGGATACCCTTGTTGATGGTGGTCGAGGCATTCCAGTTAAATCGGATGGTTACTCGCTCCGTAACACTCTGCGTGCCCACTCGGGTTTGTCCATATTGATTACCAGGGTCGAAGGCGAGGCACATGATACGAAACTGCTGGTTGCCAATGCCCCTTAGGTTATCAAACTGGTCTATCTCGTTGAGAGCAGTATAGAGGAAATGCTCCTGCGCCTCGGCGGTACGCATCACGAAGGCAGGGTTGGTCATATCGGCGTCTATCTCCTGGATCACGAGGTTTTCAGGTCGCTTACGCTTATCCTTGTTAGCACCTTTTCTTGTCACCTCATCCTTCCATTCCTTCTCTCGTTTCAGGTTATCTTTGTCTCGTTTTCTGATGTCTTCCATAATCAGGTTGATAGGCATCTGCACGCAGTTCTTTCCTGCGCCCGTACCAGCTAAGAGACAACACATTAGCGTAGCCTCATGCTCCACATTGTCGATGTAATTAAAATAGGTGCGGCAGAGGTGGGTGGCTAGCGGAGGAAAGATGGCATGGGCTACGGCAGGCTTATAGATATCCGGTGTCTGAGACACGAGGAGCTCCACGAGCTTAGGCAGCTTCTTCGGCATCTCGGGCGGAGCGGGGTAATCATCTTCGGAACTTTGAACATTGAGGTTTGAACTTTGAACTGTTTGATTACCTGCACTTGCGCCTTGAATTCTTAATTCTTCATTATTAATTCTTAATTGATTAGCCTGAGTCTCTGCTTGCGCATTGATGCGGATCACATCTCTAGAGAATGGCTTCGAACTGTCTCCATATTTCTCATAGAAGTCATGGATCAGCTGCTGGCAGTCACGCTCTTGAGCGAAGCTAGGCATCTTCACTGCCACCACTCTTCTCAGTTCTTCCTCACTCATCACCCTGCTCGCTCCTGCGCTCATAATGGCTAGCAATGAGGAGTGACGAGAGCCCTCTGTGTCAATATTCACATTCTTCAGTCCTGCCGACTCCGCGAAGAGGTCGAAGGCTATCAGGCTCTTCTCGCTGGCGGTACCAGAGGTTGGTAATCCGTCAGGAATATTTTGTTGAGTGTTGACTGTTGAGTGTTGAATGTTGAATGGTTGGGGTTGAGTGCCCTGTTGCCGTCTTCCGTCAATGGTGAGACCACGCTTCAGATAAGCCTCTCTGCGAGCCTTCAGCTCATCGGCAGGAAGCACGGCATACCAGTCCTTGGAGCGATAGATCTCCGAGTCCTGATCCGTGATAAAGAGGATTCTCTCTGGGGTAAAACAGCTCTCATCGCAGGGCACGCCAAGTGCCTCACAATACGCTCTCTGCGTCTCCTCGATAGTCATACCTATCGGCATTCGGATGTCGATGTGCAACTTCTTGCGGGCTGAGTACTCCAGGTGCAGCAGGGCTCCGTTCCAGATGGTGTCGCTACAGTTCAGCTCTCGTGCCTTCTCTATCGCCTTATCCACATATTCCTTGTCGTCCACGTCGATGGTAGTTTGGAAGAGGAAGCTTTCGGGCACGGCGTTCTTCTGCGAGCGCCTGTTGTCTCGGAACTGGTAGTAGTGAGCGCAGCGGAAGGGCAACTGCTTCTTCAGTTCATCGTTACCCCCACGGATGGCAGCTACCAGTTCTGCCATCCAGGGATAAGCGATGGTCTTGTCATAGACCGAGAGTGGCTGGGAGCTTACGCTCCCTTTATTGCCATTCTTGTACGGATTATATGCTATAATATGTTTCATTTTTTTGAATGTTGAATGTTGAATTTAATGTTGAATGTTGAGTGTTGAGTGTTGAATTTAATGTTGAATCGCCTAACGGTCGCAAAGGCGCTAGCCTAATTCAACATTCAACACTCAACATTCAACATTATCCTTAAATCCGGCAATCAGTTCCTTGTGCTCACCCTTGAGGCAGCGCAGAATCTCCGCCTTGCTCATGTCCTTGGAGAAGGCATAGTTCACCTGCACGGTTCGCTTGCTAGTGCGCACCACCCCGTGCTTGGTCTTGAGAATCTCCGTGAAGGGCTTCTCTCGCTTGCCCTGCACATAAGGCTTGAAGTCCACCCAGTCGCCTCGCCCATTCTCGCCACCCGAGAATATCATCCTGCCCCTGATTACCTGCGGCTTTTCACTGATTACCTCCGTCTCGTTCCATGGCGCCTTGCGCACTGATACGTTACCATTCTCCTCGGTGATTACTGCACCGTCCACCTTTACTGCATTGAGCAGCTTCTTGCTAGTTGCTTTCTTCATAACTTTGTAAATGTATTAAAAGATTGAGAACCCGCAATACGCAAAGTCCCCGCAACCAGACGCGCTGTGCATCTGATTACGGGGGCAAAGGTACTAAGAAGTAAAA
>JAJXBQ010000339.1:0-2379 GCA_021640525.1 Segatella copri | reverse complement strand
GCATCGGAAATCTTGGCATACACCTCTGTCGTTGCCACATTCTTGTGACCGAGATAACGCTGCACTACGGCAATACTGGTTCCTGCATCGAGCTGGAGACAGGCAAAGCTGTGGCGTGAGCAATGATAGGAGATATGCTTGGTAATTCCTGCATCTTTCAGCCATTTCTTCAGTGGTGCTTGTGTCATGGAGTCTTTGAAATCGGGGAACACCTTGCCTCGTTTGTCTGGTGAATAGCCTATCAGTTCCAAGGCTTCCTCACTGATTGGGTTATGCACGATGTCCTTTGTCTTCTGCATTCGTGTGGTGACATACATCACACCATCGTTGCCGTATGGCTGTATTTCTTCCCAAGTGAGCTTCTTGATGTCGCTCTTTCTCAATGCCGTTAGGCAAGAGAACAGGAAGGCTCGCTTCAATGCAGGAGCAGAGCATGGTGTGGATGCCAAGCGGATAACCTCGTCTTGTGAAAGATGCTCCTTGTCAGTCGGGATTGTCTCGATACGCTCCAAGAAACCATTCGGGTTCTCCTTTATCTTGCGGTCACGATAGGCAGTGTGGATTGAAGCACGGAAAGTTGACCAGTAGTTGGCTGCTGAGTTTATATGTAGCTTTCTGTTCTTATGCAGTCCCTGTGGTGCTGTCAGCAGATACTCACGAAATCTGTTGCACAAGTCCACGTTTATCTCCCCAAAGGTACACTTGCCTTGCGTGAAGGTACGAAAGTGCATATAGACGTGCTGCCACTTGGAGTTCTTCTTGTCTGCCAGTTTCTTGAAGTAGGCGAGGAAATCTCCTTTCATCTTCTCCTTGTCGAAGAAATCGTAACGCTCGTTGACGATAGCCTCGAAGCGACGGCAGCGTATCGCCTCGGCTCTTGCCGTAAGGTTGAGGTTGTACTTCTGTTCCGTCTGGTTCTTCGGCTTGGCATAGATGTAGATGCCAAGCGACTCATGGCGGATGACTTTCATCGTGCTCTCGTCACGATAGCCTGGATAATAGTCAAGATAATAGGACAGCATGTGTCCGTCCTTGATTTTGCGTGTACGCAAAGATACGGTCTTGCAAATGTTGCTCATAACTGATATGTATTATTGATGATTATTCGTGGTGAAGTGTCTCTTCACGGCTGCAAAGGAATAAAATGATGCATCCGTGACTCCAATTATTCATAGTAACTGATGGATAATGCTAAAATCATTTGAAATCACAGTCCTTTTGCTGCCCTTTCTGCCATTGCACGCTCCACATCCGTCTTCAAAAGCAGGTTCTTCACTCCGACTTTTACCTTGCTGATGTGGTGAGCTCTCACTATATGGCAGATGTTGGCACTTGTCAGACCATACAACTGTTGCACTTGTTCTGTGGTATAATAGTTGTCATCGCTCATAAGGTCAGTCCTGCGCAGTTCTTCAAGATGTTCCTTGGAATAATAGGTACGTCCGTATTCTCGCTTGGTCGGTATCTTATGGCGGTAAGTGTATGCCCTGAGTGCCGACTTGCTCATGCTAAAGGCTTCCTCTACATCATCAGCAGTCACCCATTCCGTGATGCTGTTGAGGTCAACGGCAGTACCGAAGAACTCATCAATATGCCGTTTGCTGTAATAGTTCTTGCCAGCGATACGGCACATCGGTATCTGGTTGCGCTTGGCGGATGTATAGAGCCAAGACTTCTTGACCTTATAAATGGACATCACTTCCTCACCCGAATAATAGTCAAGCACCTCATTCTCCTCTTTCCCTTTTGTTGGTTTCTGGTTTTGTGTTGGCTTTTCTGCTTTTGCCTTTTTACTGGGCTTGCTCTTGCTGGCAGGAACCACACGCTTGTATGGATTACCCTCAAACATCTTCTCTATATCAGCCTTTCTAACGAATGCCATTCTGCTGCTCAATCTTGATGCCTTCAACTTGCCGTTAGCCACAAGTTTGTAGATATACTGTCGGGTGCATCCCATCAGAATGGCAGCTTTGGAGAAGGTAAGATACTCCTGATGTTGCAGATCCATGATTGGCTCAATACCGTTAATCAAGTCCTGCTGTCTTTTCTTCCTAATACGTTTTGCCTCTGCCTGACATTCCTCGGAACAGTATTTCTGCATACCGCTCCTTGGCACGAATGTCTTGCCACAAAATTCACATTTTCTTGTCGGTCTCATACTCTTTGATATTGCTATGTTCTACATACTTTGAGTATTCCACCGATGGAGTAAACGGAAGTGAACCATTGACAACCTTTGTCAACCCAGTCCACGATATAACGCTTTTTGCCTATCAGCTTCAATTTTGTCCTTCATCGTAACCACTCGTAAACCCTTGTCAACTACGTTCACGATATGACAAAATAAAAGCTCCGCAAATTCTCCACGGTAGAAATACG
>JAJXBQ010000338.1:0-2384 GCA_021640525.1 Segatella copri | reverse complement strand
TATATATATAATAAACTTCTAAATAAAGGAAAAAGTGAAGGGTCAGAGAAAAACTGAGGAACTGAGGAACTGAGGAACTGAGTCATTGCAGTAAAAACATCATAACCCTCGTAAACACCTGATTTACTGCTTAACTCTATACTTTAAGAGAACAAAGCTATGAGTTGCTACCCGTAAAACTATGAGTTGTCACCCGTAAAACTAAGAGTTGTCACCCACAAAACTATGAGTAAGGAAGTTTAACTACTTTCAATCTGAAAGCACAGTTCAAACATTTTCTTATCACACCCCCAAATTTGGCAGTATCAGAGAAAAGTTGTATCTTTGCACGGAATTCCATCCATTCCATCCATACCTTCCAACTCCTTCCATACCGCTCCTTCCATGCTATCCCCATAACTCCTCCCGCCCAGCTTCAGCACGCGTCTCTCCATCCTAAGTATTAAAAGGAAAAAGATAAAAAAGGTATGGCTTTTCGAGTTATTTTTTGTACTTTTGCAGCCGATAACGCATTTTGCGAACAAAACAGGATTCTTTAAAGAAAAGAAAGGAAATAACAATGAAGAAAATATTATACTTTGTGGCAGCCCTGGCTGCTACATCCATTATCACTACGATGGGTACCAGCTGCAAGTTTGCACCCGACCAGCATGACGGCGACACGGTAGCTGCCAGCGAGTTTTACCCGATAGATACCTCTGCGGCTCATGCCAAGAAGATGGCGAAGATTGCTGCCATCAAGAACGGAAAAGACAGTGTAGGTATCTATTATGTGGGCAGCAACTCTACCAAAGACCTCATCGAGCTCGTATCCTATCCTTCACGCCGCGACACGATGATGTACAGCAAGACCCGACACATCAAGGTGAAGGGAAATGCCGACATCAACCACGTGGTTCGTGTAGACTTCTATCTGCATAACGGCAAGGATTCATTAGTGAAATATGTAGAGGAAGTGGAGCTCAAAACAAAAGAATAAAGCACCCCAAGCACACAAAAAAGGCTAGCATGCAAAAACGCACACTAGCCTTTTTCGTATTTTATCTAACCTAAATTTCAAATCACTTAATAGCCTAATTATTAATCACTAATAACTAATCACTAATCATAGAATCCCGGCTGCTTATACTCAATGCCCAGTTCATCATCTACTGTTGCGATGACACCCTGAATCTGACCCATGGCAAACATACGGCCGAGGAGAGTGTAACCGGCATTGTGACCATGATTGCTCTCATCGAATACGCCACCTGGCTCATCAGTGAAGGTCATACCGTGGTCTACTCGCATAGGCAATCTGCGGCCCGAATTGCACTTGCCTTCCTGCTCAGCCTTCTCGAAGATGCGGCAAAGTTCTATCAGATGGCCACGACCACCCAAGTGAGAAGCCTCTGTAAAGTTGCCGTTAGGGAAAATGTAGCAAGAGCGCAGATGAACAAAATGAGTGCGGTCAGCAAACTGCTTCGCCATTGCCACACAGTCGTTGTGCTCGCCGGCAGAGAATGAACCTGCACAGAAAGTCAGACCATTGTGCTTGTTTGGCACAGCATCGAGCATCCACTGGATATCCTCGGCACGACCGATAATTCTTGGCAAGCCGAATACAGGATAAGGAGGATCATCCGGGTGAACACACATGTTGATATCGTATTCATCGCAGATAGGCATGATAGCCTCCAGCCAGTACTTCATGTTCTCCTGCAACTTCTTCTTGTCGATGCCATCATAAAGCTTCAAGAGGTCGCGGAACTTCTGGACAGGAGCAGAATCGCCCTCGCTGAAGTTACCGGATACGAAGCCCTGGGTCTTGATGATGATGTTCTCTACCAAGGCATGATCTTGCTCAGGAGTAGAAGTCTTCTTGATTTCATCAGCCTCAGCCACGAGGTCTCTGCCCCACTTGTGCTCCTTAGAGAACTCAGCCCAATCCTCACGAGCGCCTTCACGCTGCAGGATGTAGATATCGAAGTAGGCAAACTCGCCCCAGTTCATATAGAGGTTGTTGGCTCCGTTAGGATTGTCGTGCGACAAATCGGTACGTGCCCAGTCTAATACAGGCATGAAGTTGTAGCAGATGCACTTGATGCCTTCCTCACCCAGGTTGCGGAGACTTTCCTTGTAAACCTCAATCTGATGATCACGGTCAGGACCGCCATATTTCAGGGTTTCAACCACAGGCAAAGACTCTACCACGCTCCATTTCATACCGTAAGACTCGATGTACTCCTTGAGTTCATGAATCTTCTCGCGTGTCCAAACCTCGCCCAGAGGAACATCGTGCAATGCGGTAACAATGCCCTCAACACCTATCTGTTTCAACTGTGCAAGAGTGATCTTATCTTTCTTGCCAAACCAGCGCCATGTTCTTTCCATATATATTATAT
>JAJXBQ010000074.1:0-14126 GCA_021640525.1 Segatella copri | reverse complement strand
CATTTAACATTTAACACTAAACATTAAACACTAAACATTACTTAGCTCCTCCACCCAATGCATAGTAGAGATTTACTACTGCCTGCATCTTGTTGAAGTCATCAGCTACCTTAGAAAGCTGTACATTGAGGAGTGAAGACTGTGCCTGGATGATTTCAAGGTAAGAGCTGCCTGCAATACCCATCAATTCCTTGGTAGATTCTACATTCTTCTCGAGTACTTCTATTCGCTTCTGCTCTATCTTGCTCTTCTCATCAGAGTAGTTGTAGAGAACAAGCGCATTGCTCACCTCGCTACCAGCCTTCAGCACGGCATTCTGCCAGGTGTTGTAAGCCTGCTCATACTGCATCTTAGCCACCTTCAGACCAGCAATGATACGGCCGTTCTGGAAGATTGGCTGGGTAAGAGAACCTACAGCTGAGAGCAACCACTTACCTGGGTTCACGATACCTGCACCGCCTGAATTGGTAAATGCACCTGTACCGGAAATGGTGATAGATGGATAGAACTTGCTGCGGGCGGTCTCTACACCATAGAAGCACTGGGCAAGATTCATCTCGGCTGCGTGGACATCAGCACGGTTGTTGAGCAACTGGATGCCTACACCGGTTGAGAAATTAGATGGAAGACTCTGGTTATCCAACTTGCCACGGGCGATGCTATGTGCCTGGTCGCCGATGAGCAGACTCAGAGAGTTCTCTGTCTCACGAATCTGGCGCAACAGATCGGTCTTCTGGGTCAACACAGAATAGTAGTTAGACTCAGCTGACTGGATGGCTGGTGTACGGTAACCCAATCTGAGATCGTGCATCTTCTGCATAGTCTCCCAAGTATCCTTGGTCAATCCTTCCATATTGTTAACCAACTCCACCTGCTTGTCGAGCATCAACAGAGTATAATACATGTTGGCGATGTTGGCGATGAGGTTGGTCTTGACAGATACCTGATAGTCCTTCAACTGGAGCAGCGCCATCTGGGCACTGCGCTTCTGAGAGAGCAGATTGCCGAAGAGGTCTACCATCCAGCTGGCTGTAACAGGCATCGTATAAGTCTTGGTAGCAGCCTGTCCGTCCCATGAAGCGATGGTTCCCTGAGGAGTGAAAGCCAAAGAAGGCACGAAAGCCAACTTGGCACACTTCAACTGCTCTTCAGCCATCTTCACGTTCAAAGCCGCATTGAGGAGGTTGACATTGTTTTCCAATCCCTTCTCGATGAGCGACTGAAGCTGAGGGTCGGTGAAGACACTGCGCCAAGGAATGTTGGCGAAGGTAGTAGTATCCTTCACAGCCAGAGTATCTGCAGCAGAGTTGACATCACGGACGATACCGCTGGTCTTCACGTCAGGACGCTCATACTTTCCGTAGAGAGTCTTGCAGCTGCTCAGGGAGAGCGCTGCGAGACCCAATATGATGATATTTAAATTCTTTTTCATTGTTTCCTTTGAAGTTACATTGCTTTATTACTTCTTCTCGATACCCTTCATTTCGTGAGCGGCGTTGGCATACTGCTCCAATTCGGCAGCTACCTCCTCGTTCATCTCGTCCTCGAACTTCATTGGGGTCAGCTTCTCCTGCAACCACTCAAAGACTGCGAAGAGAGCAGGAACCACGAAGATCTGACAGAGAGTACCGATCAACATACCACCTACTGCGGCAGCACCCAAGGTCTGGTTACCATTCTTACCTACACCTGATGCGAACATCAGAGGCAACAGACCGATAACCATCGCCAGAGAAGTCATCAGGATAGGACGGAGACGGGCACCGGCACCCAGGATAGCTGAGTACTTGATGGCCATACCCGTACGACGACGCTCAAGGGCAAACTGTACAATCAGGATGGCGTTCTTAGCCAACAGACCAATCAACATAATCAACGAAATCTGCATGTAGATATCGTTAGAGTGACCGAAGAGGTTGGTGAAGATGAACGAACCAGCCAAACCGAATGGGATAGACAATACTACTGACAGAGGCAAGATGTAACTCTCGTACTGAGCACTCAAGATGAGGTAAACGAATACGATACAGAGTGCGAAGATCAGACCTGTAGAGTTGCTTGATTCAGCCTCAGAACGGGTCAGACCAGAGTATTCATAACCATAACCCTCTGGCAATGTCTCCTTGGCAACCTCAGCAATCGCCTTCATACCGTCACCGGTAGAGTAACCGCTGTTAGGAGTTACAGATACATCCATTGAGGTAAACAGGTTGAAACGTGTGATGTTAGATGGACCATAGATCTTCTTCAGTGTCACGAACTCGCTTACTGGAGACATGGTACCATCAGCACAACGTACGTAAATCTTGCTCAAATCATCTGGCTTCATACGATTCTCAGGACCAGCCTGAATCATCACACGGTAGAGCTTACCGTAGGCATTGAAGTTAGATGCGTAGAGACCACCGAGGTAACCCTGCATTACGCCCAATACTGAAGATGGAGAGATACCAGCCTGCTTGGTCTTGGCGACATCTACATCTACCATATACTGAGGATAGTTAGGGTTGTACTGAGTCTGAGCGGTCTGGATTTCAGGACGCTTGTTCAACTCAGCCAGGAACTTCTTCACATTGCCATAGAACTTGTTCAAGTCACCACCGGTCTTATCCTGCATAGTCATGGTGATACCATTCTGTACAGAGAAACCGGAAATCATAGGTGGAGCAAAGGCAAGAACCTGTGCATCCTTGATGGCAGCAGTCTGCTTGTAGATCATACCCAATACAGAAGTATACTCCATAGGGTTGACGAACAATGCCTCGATACCGCCACCTGTACAAGCCTCCTTGATACGGTGGAAGAATCCACCCGGACGCTCCTCGAATGGTTTCAGCTTCACGATGATGGTACCCTGGTTAGAACCGTCACCACCGATAAAGCTATAACCCATGATGGCGTTACGGGTTGCGATGGCTGGGTTGTTAGCCAGCATCTTATCCACCTGCTTAACTACCTCGGAAGTACGTTCCTGAGAAGTACCAGGAGCTGTAGAGATACAAGCGAAGATAGTACCGGTATCCTCATCAGGCACCAGACCCGTCTTGGTAGTACCCATCAGGGCAACCAGACCTACGATGCTGACAGCCACGAGGCTACCTGCGATAATGCCGTGGTTGATAACCCACTTGACACCACCCTTATATTTATTGGTAATCTTCTCAAACTGATAGTTGAATCCTGCGTGGAAACGGTCTACGAAAGACATCTTCTTCTCATGACCCTCCTCGTGTGGCTTCAGCAAAACGGCACAGAGCGCAGGAGACAAAGTCAACGCGTTGATAGCCGAAATAACGATAGATACAGCCATGGTTACACCGAACTCACGGTAGAAGTAACCGGAAGTACCACCGATGAATGATACAGGAACGAACACGGCAGACATCACCAATGTAATAGAGATGATGGCGCTGGAAATTTCGTTCATCGCATCGATAGATGCAGTAAGAGCACTCTTGTAACCCTGGTCGAGCTTGGCGTGAACCGCCTCGACCACCACAATGGCATCATCGACCACAATCGCAATAGCCAGCAGCAGGGCTGACAGCGTAAGCAGGTTGATGGAGAATCCGAAGATCCAGAGGAAGAGGAACGTACCGACCAGAGCCACAGGTACGGCAATCATAGGAATCAGCGTAGAACGGAAGTCCTGCAAGAAGATATACACTACGATGAACACCAATACCAGAGTGATGATCAAGGTGAAGATAACCTCCTCGATAGATGCGAACAAGAACTCGGTAACATCCATCAGGATGACATTCTTCAACCCTGGAGGATAACTCTTCTCCAGTTCATCAAGCGTTTTCTTTACGTCGCTGGCAATCTGGGTAGCATTGGATCCGGCAATCTGCTGAACCATACCCATCACGGCAGGCTGACCATCATTGAGCAGGTTTACATTATACTGCAAACCACCCAACTCAATCTTGGCAACTTCGCCCAGACGGAGCGTCTGACCGGAAGTATTGCTCTTGATGAGGATGTTCTCATACTCCAACGGAGTCTTCAAACGACCCTTGTAACGCAAAGTATATTCATACTGCATATCAGAGCTCTCACCAAAGCTACCAGGGGCAGCCTCGATGTTCTGCTCTGCCAAAGCCTGAGAAACATCAGAAGGAACCAGTCCGAACTCCTTCATCTTCTCCGGCTTCAACCAGATACGCATAGAGTAGTTACGGGTAGAAGGGCTCTGCACATCACCCACACCATTGATACGCTTCAACTGAGGAATGACGTTGATCAGGGCGTAGTTGGTAACAAACTGGTCGTCGTAACGGCCATCGTCTGTGGTCAGAGCGAACATGATAACGTTAGAACTCTGACGCTTGGTTACGGTGACACCCACCTTGGTAACCTCGGCAGGCAACAGAGACTGAGCCTGAGACACACGGTTCTGTACATTGACCGCAGCCATATCAGGATCGGAACCCTGCTTGAAGTAAACGGTGATGCTGGCATAACCTGAGTTTGACGCAGAAGAGGTCATATAGGTCATGTTCTCCACACCGTTGATGCTCTCCTCAAGAGGAGCGATGACAGAGTTCAACACCGTCTGGGCATCGGCACCCTGATAGGTGGTAGATACCGAGATGGTAGGCGGCGCGATATTCGGATACTGCTCGATAGGCAGCGATACCAAGCCGATGATACCCAGCAAGACGAAGAAGATGGAAACCACCGTCGAAAGTACCGGGCGCTTTATAAAGTTTGTAAATGACATAATCTTATTTTAATTAAGAATTAATAATTAACAATTAATAATTGCCACAGGCCTATTAATTATTCATTATACATTATTAATTATATTACTTCTTTCCGCCCATAGCTGTAGCGAATGCATGAGCATTGTCCTGAGACTCACTCAACTTGGTAGCCTCGGCAATCTTCTGATTGTAACGTTCCAGAGTGATAGGCTTGATCTGCTGACCATCGGTCAACTTGGTGATACCCTTCAGCACGATGCGATCTCCAACATGAAGACCAGAAGTTACGATATAGTTCTTGCCATCATCCTGTGGATTTACCTTGATCTCAGAATACTTCACCTTGTTATCCTTGGTTACGATATAAACGAAGATCTTATCCTGAACCTGAGAGCAAGCCTCCTGAGGGATGACGATAGCGCTGTTATGATCGTTAGGAACAACGATAGAACCTGCACCACCACTCTTCAGCAACTTCTCTGGGTTAGCGAAGTGAGCGATGAGAGAGATAGAACCAGAAGTAGCATCGATGACACCACTCATCTTGACTACCTTACCTGGGTGATTATAGATAGAACCGTCTGCCAACTGCAACTTAACAGCTGGGAACGCTGCGATAGCAGCCTGAACGCTACCATTGGTCTTAGACATGCTCAAAATCTGAGACTCAGAGAGTGAGAAGAATACCTCCATAGTGCTGATGTTAGAAACAGTAGTAAGAGCCTGACCAGAAGCGCTGACCAAAGCACCAACCTTGAAAGGAAGGCTACCTACTACACCTGCAGAAGGGCTGGTAACGGTACACCAAGCCAACTGCTCGCGGGCTGAAACCAATGCTGCCTCTGCCTGAGCTACCTGAGCCTTAGCGGTTGCATAGCTGTTAGCTGCTGTAGAAAGTTCATATTCACCGATAATCTTGCTATCATACAACTTCTTGTTGTTCTGATAAGTCAACTTAGCTGTATTTGCCTGTGCCTTTGCTGTGTTTACAGCGGCAGCAGCAGAACGGACAGCAGCCTGATAGGTCTCGCTATCAATAGAGAACAAAGCCTGACCTGCTGATACAGTCTGTCCCTCGTGTACAAAAACCTTAGTGATAAAACCAGAAACCTTAGGACGTACCTCTACATCCTGGATACCCTTGATGGTAGCAGGATAGGTAGTCTGCAATGCGGCGCTGGAAGTACCGATAGTAGCCACAGCGAACTCATCGTCGCCGAAGTTAGGCAGACCGCCCTTCTTACTTCCACCACATGATGTCAACGCAGCAAGAACACAAACTGCTGCAACAAACAAAACGCTTTTAATTTTCATACCTATTTTTATATTATAAATTTATTATTTAATCTTTTATCTTCTCTTATTCAAAAGTTCTTTCCGTCCTCTAGCGAAAACTTTTATGCACCTTTAAGTTTTAAAAGCGCTGCAAAAGTACTAATAATAAATGAATAACGGCTCGCTAGGAGCCGTTATTTAACAAAAATTATTCTCTATTTTGAGTTTTCTGCATTTACCAATCCCATCTCCTGAGCCTTCTTCATCAGCAGCGCCATCAACGGTTCGCGCTCATTAGCCACCTTATTGTCCAGCACAGCATCCTTGAGATACTGCTTCAGGGTACCAACCTCGCGGCAAGGTGTAAGATGGAACATTTCCATAATCTCATTGCCATCGATACATGGCTGGAGAAGTCGCTTATAATCACGTTCCTGCAGATCAACCAGTTTCTCGCGCACCATCTTGAAATTATCCAGGAATCGCTGCTTGCGTACCTGGTTCTTGCTGGTGATATCAGCCTCGCAGAGCGTCATCAGGTCGTTGATGTCATCACCGGCATCATTCAGCAGACGGCGAACGGCACTGTCGGTAACCTCCTCATCAGCAATCACAATCGGACGCATGTGGAGTTCTACCAGCTTCTGCACATACTTCATCTTCGCATCCATCGGAAGTTTCATACGTCGGAAGATACCTGGAATCATCTTTGCACCTATTATATTATGGCTGTGGAATGTCCAGCCGATATTGTTATCCCAGCGTTTGCTCTTCGGTTTGCCGATGTCGTGGAAGAGCGCAGCCCAACGGAGCCAGAGGTTATCAGAATGCTTGCAGACATTTTCGAGCACCTCCATCGTATGGTCGTAATTATTCTTATGCGCCCTGCCGTTTCGCGTTTCCACCTTGTCCATCGCCACCAGTTCTGGCAGAATCAGATCGAGCAGACCTGTATCTTTCAGATAATAAAAGCCGCTGCTCGGATGCTTGGAGAGCATAATCTTGTTCATCTCGTCGCAGATTCGCTCAGCACTGATAATCTTCAGGCGCTCGGCATTGCGGGAGAGCGCATCATAGGTCTCCTCCTCAATCTGGAAATTGAGTTGGGTAGCGAAACGCACGCAACGCATCATACGCAGCGGGTCGTCAGAAAAAGTGATATCCGGGTCGAGCGGAGTGGCAATGATGCCATCTTCCATATCGTAGACACCATCAAAAGGATCTACGAGTTCTCCAAAACGGTCTTTGTTCAGGCAGATAGCCATCGCATTGATGGTAAAGTCGCGGCGATTCTGGTCATCCTCCAGCGTTCCATCTTCCACAATAGGCTTTCTGGAATCGCGCTGATAGCTCTCCTTACGGGCGCCGACAAACTCCACTTCTGTATCCTGATACTTCACTTGTGCTGTTCCGAAATTACGGAACACAGAGAGATGCGCCTTTCTTCCGAGCATCTTCTTCAAGGCAGAAGCCACCTCTATACCGCTACCCACCACAACGACATCAATATCATTGGAAGGTCGCTCCAGGAAGAGGTCACGCACATATCCGCCTACTACATAACACTCCACAGACAGCCCATCTGCTGCCTCTGAAATCTTATGAAATATATCCTTATCCAGTATCTGTGCCAGTTCGGCATTGGTCAAATTTCTCATACTCTTTTTACTTTCGGGGTGCAAAGTTACTGCAAATCGAGCGAAAAACAAAATAAATCGCGATTTATTTTTTCTTCCGAGTGCAGCGTAACTTATCAAAAGTTACTATTAATTAAGCGAAAAACAAAATAAATATTTGGCTATTTCACAATAAATGCGTAAATTTGCACCGAATTTCGAAATTATTATGGCAGATTTATTGAAAACAGAACAGCAGTTTAAGGATGTCATGAGTGAATGCAGGACATTATTTGAGAAGAAGCTTCATGATTATGGAGCCTCTTGGAGAATCTTGCGCCCTTCTTCTCTGACAGACCAGCTCTATATCAAGGCGAAGCGCATCCGCTCGCTTGAAATCAAGAAAGAATCTTTGGTTGGCGAAGGTATCCGTCCGGAATTCATCGCCCTTATTAATTATGGTATCATAGGACTCATCCAGCTCGAAAAGCCTTTCGTGGATGAAGTGGATATGACACCAGAAGAGGCTATGAAACTATACGACCTCCATGCAAAGGAGGCACTGGAACTGATGCTCAAGAAAAACCATGACTATGATGAGGCATGGCGCTCGATGAGAGTCAGCAGTTATACCGACTTCATCCTGACCAAAATTCAGCGCGTAAAGGAAATTGAAGACATCGCAGGCGCTACCCTCGTTTCTGAAGGTATTGATGCCAACTATATGGACATCATCAACTATGCCGTCTTCGGTGCCATCAAGATGAGCGAGAAGTAAAATATCAAATGATGAAGAATAAGGCAACTCACATATTAACAAAGATAGCGGTCAATATCGGGCGACTGCTGATGGCAGCAACCTTCATTTTCTCAGGATTCGTGAAGGGAATCGACCCATTAGGCACGCAATACAAGATAACCGACTATCTGGAAGCACTGCACATCGAATGGATGTTCCCTGCATGGAGCACATTGCTGATGTCTATCGTGCTGGCGATGTGCGAGTTTGCCATCGGCATCTTCCTGCTCCTTGCCATCCGCAGAAAACTGGTCAGCAAGATTGCATTGCTCGTGATGAGCTTGATGACGCTGATTACCCTGTGGATTGTCATCGCAGACCCGGTGAAAGATTGTGGCTGCTTCGGTGATGCCATCGTACTCACCAACATGGAGACGTTCGTCAAGAACCTCATTCTCCTTGCTATCGCTATCCTACTCTGGAAGAAACCGTTGGAAATGCCACAGCTGGTATCTAAACCTACCCAGTGGATTGCTATCAACTACACCTTCCTCTTCTCCATCGTGATGAGTATCTGGAGTCTGTGGTATCTTCCGCAATTCGACTTCCGTCCTTATCATATAGGTGTCAACATCGCCAAGGGCATGGAGATACCGAAGGGAGCCAAGCAACCCAAGTTTGATACCACCTTCATCCTGGAGAAGAACGGAGAACGGAAGGAGTTTACGATAGACAACTATCCCGACTCCACCTGGACCTTCATCGACAGCAAGACGGTTCAGACCGAAGAAGGCTACGTACCTCCCATCCACGACTTCAGCATAGCAGATGCCAAGACGGGAGAAGACATCACCCAGGAAGTGATTCACGATAAAGGCTACACCTTCCTCCTGGTTTCGCCACATCTGGAATTTGCCGATGACAGCAACTTCGGCAATATCGATGAGATTTACGAATATGCCAACGACCACGGCTACCGGTTTCTCTGCCTCACGGCAAGTACGGAGAAAGCCATCAAGCACTGGCAGGACATAACAGGAGCGGAATACCCCTTCTATGTCACAGACGAGACTACGCTGAAGACGGTAATCCGCAGCAACCCGGGTCTTCTTCTGCTGAAGAACGGAACCATCATCCGGAAATGGAGTCACAATGATTTACCAGACATGGCAGAGCTCGGCGACAAGCCACTGGAGAAGACCGAGATAGGCAAGATGCCGGAAGTAAGTGCCGCCAAGAAGATAGCTGGCGTCATCTCCTGGTTCATCATCCCACTGGTACTCCTCACCATCGCCGACCGGCTTTGGGCTTGGGGCGCCTGGATCAGAAAGAAAGAGAATTCGAACAGAATATTATCAACTTTTAAAAAGAAAAGAAAAATGAGAAAGAAAATTGTAGCAGGTAACTGGAAAATGAACATGAACCTGCAGGACGGTGTTGCTCTCGCTAAGGAGATCAACGAGGCATTGGTAGCAGACAAACCAAACTGCGACGTAGTAATCTGTACTCCATTCATCCACTTGGCTTCTGTAGCTCAGGTTTTGGATTCAGAGATTGTAGGTCTTGGTGCAGAGAACTGCGCAGACAAGGCTAAGGGTGCTTTCACTGGTGAGGTTTCAGCAGAGATGGTAAAGAGCACAGGTGCTCAGTATGTTATCCTCGGTCACTCAGAGCGTCGTCAGTACTATGGCGAGACAGCTGAGATCCTGAAGGAGAAGGTAGAGTTGGCTTTGGCTAACGGTTTGAAGGTTATCTTCTGCTGCGGTGAGACTCTCGAAGAGCGTGAGGCTGAGAAGCAGAACGAGGTTGTAAAGGCTGAGTTGGAAGGTTCAGTATTCCACTTGAGCGCTGACGCTTGGAAGAACATCATCCTTGCTTACGAGCCAATCTGGGCTATCGGTACAGGTAAGACTGCTACTTCTGACCAGGCTGAGGAGATGTTGGCATACATCCGCTCTATCGTAGCAGAGAAGTATGGCAACGAGGCTGCTGAGGAGACATCAATCCTCTACGGTGGTAGCTGCAAGGCTAGCAACGCTCCTGAGCTCTTCGCTAAGCCAAACATCGACGGTGGTTTGATCGGTGGTGCTTCTTTGAAGGCTGCTGATTTCAAGGGTATCATCGACGCTTGGAAGAAGTAATCTCATAAGGATATTACATTTCCCGAAGGGATGCCTTCTTCGTGAAGCGCATCCCTTCATTCTTCATTACACCTTATTATATATAGAGAGAATCAAAAATAAGGTGCTGCTTTAAAAACAAGACGACAAACATAAAAGGAATAGTCATGAAACAATTCGTCACATTATTGATTATGATCCTCTGCTCAACATTCACAGCTAATGCGCAGAACTACCTGGACCATCTCAAAAAGAAGGAACCGGGAAAGGGTGTTGTAACCGTGAACCAAAGTAAGGCGATTGATGAACTGGTAAACGGCAAACAAGTGACCCCACAAGACGACAAGACTAAGACTAACCCACAGAAAAAAGAAAAAGAGCCTGAAGCCCAGCACAAGCAGGGGCCTGATTCCCTGAAGAAGACTGAGCCACAGCATCATGAGGCAACCCGAGAGAATGCCCACGTGAACAATGCCCAAAAGGCAGAGAACAAAAACGAAGAAACAGAGACACCTGTAGTGGATATGCGCAAGAAAGTGATGCGCAAGAGCTATAAGGTTACAGGATATAGAGTACAGGCTTTCGCTGGCGGCAATTCGCGTAACGACCGCCTGAAAGCAGAACAGACTGGCAATCAGCTGAAAGTTCATTTCCCTGAGCAGCCGGTTTATGTTCATTTCTACTCACCAAGATGGATTTGCCGAATGGGCAACTTCCGCAGTTTAGCTGAAGCCCAGAAGATGCTTGCCAAGGTTCGTTCCCTGGGATACAGACAGGCATGCCTTGTAAAGGGACAGATTACGGTACAGTACTAGTTAATAGTTTATAGTTGATAGTTAACAGTTTACAGCATTGATGCCGTAGGCCTAACTATAAACTATTAATGGTAAATTATTAACTATTAATTAAGAATGATAAATTAAATAAGATGAATCCAGAAACAGAATTTCGCGAGGGATTGGACGAACTCGCAACACACTATACTGAAGTATTAAAGCTCTTGGGAGAAGACCCTGAACGTGAAGGACTTGTAAAAACACCGATGCGAGTAGCCAAGGCTATGCAGATACTGACTCGTGGCTATACACAGGATGCACACAAGGTATTGACCGATGCCCTCTTCGAAGAGAAATACAACCAGATGGTCATTGTGAAAGACATTGATTTCTTCTCGATGTGCGAGCACCACATGCTTCCTTTCTATGGCAAGGTGCATGTAGCTTATATCCCGAACGGCAAGATTACCGGTCTGAGCAAGATAGCCCGTGTGGTGGATATCTACAGCCATCGTCTCCAGGTACAGGAGCGTCTTACCCAGCAGATTAAAGACTGCATTCAGGAAACTTTGAATCCTCAGGGTGTGATGGTAGTGATAGAAGCCAAGCACATGTGCATGCAGATGCGAGGTGTAGAGAAGCAGAATTCCATCACTACAACCAGTGATTACAGCGGAGTCTTCAATTCACTGAACACCCGCCAGGAGTTTATGAGTCTGCTGAGAGGGGAAAGCAAAAGAATTTAATTTTTTAATGTTAAGTGTTAAGTGTTAAATGTTAAGTTGCTAGTTTGTATGGCGTATGCCTAATTTAACATTTAACACTTAACATTTAACATTCTGTATTAAGCATTTAACATTAAAAAAAAAGATGAAGTTTATATCTTGGAATGTAAATGGTCTGCGCGCTTGCGTAGGCAAGGACTTCGAGAACCAGTTTAAGGAACTCGATGCCGACTTCTTCTGCCTGCAGGAAACAAAGATGCAGGAGGGACAGCTCAACCTTCAGTTTGAGGGCTACGAGAGTTATTGGAACTACGCTGAGAAAAAAGGATACTCCGGTACAGCTATCTATACCAAGCACAAGCCATTAAACGTAAGTTATGGCATGGGCGTAGAGGAACATGATCATGAAGGCAGAATCATCACGCTGGAATATGACCAGTTCTATCTCGTTACCTGCTACACCCCAAATTCTCAGACAGAACTCAAGCGCCTGAATTATCGCATGACCTGGGAAAACGATTTCCGCAAGTTTCTGAAATCTCTTGACGCCAAGAAACCTGTTATCATCTGCGGCGATCTGAATGTAGCACACGAAGAGATAGATATCAAGAATCCGAAGACCAACCGCCGAAATGCCGGTTTCACCGATGAGGAGCGCGAAAAGATGACCGTTCTTCTGAATGATGGCTTCACCGACAGCTTCCGTTATCTCCACCCTGATGAGGTAACCTATTCGTGGTGGTCATACCGTTTCAAGGCGCGCGAGAAGAATGCCGGTTGGCGTATCGACTACTTCCTTGTCTCCGACCGTATCAAGGAACAGATTACAGAAGCTAAAATCCATACTGAAATCATGGGCAGCGACCATTGTCCGGTAGAAGTAGATTTAACGTTCTAATCCTACCTTTCATACAACAGCAATAAGAATAATCAGAAGAGGGTGTGTCATAAATTGATTTATGACACACCCTCTTTCCGTATTTATCACCAGGCATTGTATCTACTGAATCTGCAGTATCTGGTCTTCCGTCAAACCAGTTATTTCCTGGATTGTCGCCTCATCCATACCTTTTGCCAGCATATTCTTAGCAATCTCAATACTTCTTTGGCTTTTGCCTACTTCTTCGCCTTTTGCCATGCCTTGCTTCATGCCTTTTTCCATGCCTTCTTCCATTCCTTTCTGGTACCTGTCATCCAGGAGGGTTCTTTCAACACTTACCGAATCCCAGAATTTGTCATAGGCACGGAGCTCAGCATCTGTAAAGCCGGAAACTTCAAGATCTTCTACAGCTTTTCCTATCTCTGGGTCATTAAGCAGATCGGAAGGAATTTCCTTCGTGTTGGAATTGATTTCTGTGAGGAAACGGAGCCACAATACCATCATACGCTTGTCAGAGATGGAATGAGGGGTGAACTTAGGCAGTTCTATAAAGGTGAAATGCAAGCCTTCGATTACCTTGTTGCTGTCCTTGTCGTGCACGATACGATAGTTGTGGATGAAATCCGGAGTATCATGCGCAAAGATATCATTTATCAGGTTGAGAGAATACACGGGTTGCAGTTCGCTGTATCTTCCTCCCTTTTTAGCCTGACTCACATAGAGCTTGGAGGCATTGAACAGTACTCGCTGCTGGAATGCGTCAGACCATTCCATCTGCATTTCCACGCAGAACTTCCTGCCTCTGACGTCGGTGCAGAGTACATCAACTATGGTGTTCTTGCCCCCTTCTAGCTGGGGCACAAGTTCCGTTGGCAGATACTCTATCTCGTGTATCTGCTCTTCTTCGCTGAGTGGCAGGAGTGCGTTCAGGAGGCTGATCAGTCTTTTAGGATGATTGCCGAATATCTTCTTGAACGTGAGGTCTGCCTTAGGGTCTAAGTACTTCATAACCTTTCTGTTTTAAAATGATACCGCAAAGTTACGATTTTATTTTCATATCAGCAAGAGATTTCTGATAAAAATTAAGAAAAAGCCCCCAGGCATCAGATGTGCTGCCTGGGGGTACGATAGAGAATCAGGGGGCTAGTCTGCCCAAATTCCCTTATTAGTTTCATTATCCCAGAAATCCTTCACTTTTTCGTCGCTGTAATCCGCTTCTCCCGCCTTCTGTATAACAGAGCCGGCGAGGATGGCTGTGGTTTCCATTTCCATGACGCTAACCACTG
>JAJXBQ010000337.1:0-2423 GCA_021640525.1 Segatella copri | reverse complement strand
GTGTAGGAAAGAGCTATATCGTAAAGGAATTCGCTCAAAAAGAATACAAGAGTTATATTTTACTTGATTTCAATAAAATAGGAAAGGACATAAAATCCTTGTTCGAAACCTATCTGGATGACTTGGATACGTTCTTTATGTATTTAAGCAGTTTCACCAATACACCTCTATATCCAAGAAATTCGGTTATAATCTTTGATGAGGTGCAATTGTATCCCCGGGCTCGTACAGCTATCAAGTATCTGGTTGAAGATGGTCGTTACGATTATATCGAGACTGGTTCGCTCGTTTCTATCAAAAAGAACGTAGAGAATATCATGATTCCTTCTGAGGAGGAAGAAATATTGATGTATCCTATGGATTTCGAGGAGTTCTTGTGGACACTGAACAATGAAACCCTGATGCCGCTTATACGAATGAACTTTCAGAAAAGGCATGAGATGGGACAACTGATGCATCGAATGGCAATGGACTATTTCAGACAGTATCTCATTGTTGGAGGAATGCCGCAGGCTGTAGCTAAATTTGTAGAAACCAGAGATTTCAATAAGGTGGATCGAGTGAAGCGCCAAATTCTTACTTTATATCGTAATGATATCCAGAAGTATGCGTCAACTTATGTATTTAAAGTTACTCAGATTTTTGATACTATTCCTTCTCAACTTCAAAAACATGAAAAGAAATTTCTGTTGAAGGCACTCACAGAAGGGGCGAGAATGCGAGATTATGAAACGGCTTTCTTTTGGCTGTCAGATGCCATGATAGTCAATATGGCCTATAATACGACAGAGCCAAGTATCGGTCTTGGCATGAATACCGATGATACGACATTGAAATGCTATATGGCTGATACGGGCTTGCTCATCAGTCATGCTTTCAATGAAAATACGATAGTATCTGAAAACTTATATAACAAGCTTCTGGTAGATAAGCTGGAGTTCAATGGCGGAATGATAGTTGAGAATATAGTTGCTCAGATGTTACGTTCGGCAGGGCATAAGCTGTATTTCTTTTCCAAATATAGTAAGGAGAATGCCCAGGAAAGGATGGAACTGGATTTCCTGATAGCCAAAGATACAATAACGTCAAAGCATAATATTTCACCGATAGAAGTGAAGTCTACTAATAGATACACGCTCACTTCTCTCAAAAAGTGCATCGCTAAATATGGTAGCTATCTGGCAACCCCGTATGTTTTGCATACTGCTGATTTGAAAGTTGAGGAGGGGATTACTTATTTGCCATTGTATATGACAGGGTTATTATAAGTGGTTTTAGTTGAATAGAAAAGGCTCGCAAGAATTCGAAACTTCTTGCGAGCCGTTTTATTATAGTGATGCAAGTGAATTCTTCACTCTTCACTCTTCGTTCTTCACTCCCAATTATACGAGTGTTGCAACGATTTCCTCACGGGTTCCTGGCAACATATCGATAACTGGAATCTCTGGCATGGTGTAGCAACCTGGCTGCAGACGGAATGAAGCACGAGCTACGTTAACCAATACCTGAGCGGTGAGGGCTGGGTTGTTGATGCTCATGTTGAACTCGAAACGCTGGTTCTGGGTCTTGCCTGATACACCCTTGCGAACGAGGTTCACACCATGACCCATATCCTTTACATCATCTACAGATGCTACGGCAAATACGTGGGTCTCATCGTGAGCGAAGTATGGATCAGCCTTGATTTCGGCTGTTACATCCTCAAGCTTGGCACCTTCTTCCAACTCTACGTATACCATACGGCGGTGGATACCCTCACCCAATGGGATGGTTACAGAGAGCGCTTCCTTTACGCCCTTCTTGCTACGAACACAAACTGAGTGACCCATACTCATACCAGGACCGAAGTTGGTATATGTCAAACCCTTAGGAGCAAGGCTCTCCATCAGAACACGTACGATAGAATCAGAACCTGGGTCCCAACCAGCAGAGATAACGCTTACCTTGCCAGCCTTCTTGCAGTTCTCCATCTGCTTGGTACGGTAGTCGAGGATGCTGGTGTGGATATCGAAGCTGTCTACGGTGTTGATACCGAGGGCAACGATCTTCTCTGCATACTCAGGGCAAGAACGGGTAGGGGTTGCGAGGATAGCAACATCTACATCCTTCAACTTGGTGATGTCATCTACTACTTCATAGTTTGCCAACTCAGCTGGTTTGTCCTTGGCACCCTGGCGACGTACAATACCTGCAATCTCAAAGTCAGGAGCTGCTTCGAGTGCCTCAACAGTAAACTTACCGATGTTGCCGTATCCTACTACGGCTGCTTTAAATTTCTTCATTGTCTTATTTCTTTTATTTTGTTGTTTTTATTTCTTTTATTTGTTGCGGTTTAGTCCTCCAACGGATATGTTTTCCGCTTTTCATTCTATTTCCGGTTGCAAAAGTATAGCTTTTTCTTGAAATACGTGACGTTTTAATAG
>JAJXBQ010000336.1:0-2426 GCA_021640525.1 Segatella copri | reverse complement strand
GCTCCTTATATAATAAAAGGAGAAACGGGTTCGGAAAGAACAAAAGTGAGTAACATATAAAATGTAAAGACAATGAAGAAGTTTAACGCATTCTTTTTTAGCTATTACTTTTACTTTGCAAATAATTGTAAAGCGGGAAGTTGCGTGTAAATTTCAACTTAGGATATTAGATTCTTGAAATCATCGAAACGGTCCCGCTCTTATTGAGTAGGACCGTTTTTCGTAACATTAGACAAGATAAAAGAAACATGAAGAGAATAGCAATTCAAGGAGAGCTGGGATCTTTCCACGACATTACCGCCCACCAGTATTTCGAGGGCGAACAGATTGAAATCATCTGTTGTGCTACCTTCGAAGAGGTGTTCGAAAACATCAAGCGCGACCCTACTGTAGTAGGCATCTGCGCTATAGAAAACACCATCGCGGGCAGCCTGCTCCACAATTACGAACTGCTCCGGCAGAGCGGAACTACCGTGGTAGGCGAACACAAGCTCCATATAGAGCACAGCATCTGCTGTCTGCCAGAAGACGACTGGAGCACCCTGCAGGAGGTTCACTCCCATCCGGTAGCCCTCATGCAGTGCGGCAAATTCCTAGCCAACCATCCCGACCTCAAGGCGGTGGAGGCAGAAGATACCGCAGGCTCGGCAGCCTACATCGCCCAGCACAAGGTAAGGGGATGGGCAGCCATCTGCTCTTCTTACGCTGCCCACATGTACGGTATGAAGGTGCTGCAGGAAGACATCCACGACAATCCGCACAACTACACCCGATTCCTCGTGGTCTGCAATCCGCAGAAGGCAGCCCTGCTCCGTCCCATCGAAAAGGCCAACAAGGCGAGCATCGTCTTCAGTCTGGCTCACGATAAGGGATCGCTCTCCAAGGTGCTCACCATCCTGAGTTTCTACGACATCAATCTCACCAAGATCCAGTCGCTGCCAAACATCGGACATGAGTGGGAATACCTCTTCTACGTAGACCTTACCTTCGACAACCTGACCCGATACCGCCAGAGCATCGACGCTATTACGCCGCTCGTGAAGAAGATAAAGGTGTTGGGCGAATATGAGGAGAAGGAGTAGATTAAGTGAAGAGTGAAGAACGAAGAGTGAAGAATTCGCCAGTTCGGAGGGTGAAAGCCCATTTATACATTATTAATTATAAATTATTCATTGAAAATTATGATACAACCAGCCAATAGAGTAACGGAAATACAGGAATACTACTTCAGCCGCAAGCTGAAGGAAGTGGCTAAGCTTAATGCCGAGGGCAAAGACATCATCAGTCTGGCCATCGGAAGTCCAGACATGCCGCCTTCTAAGCAGACCATTGACAAGCTCTGCGAGGTAGCCAACAATCCAAACGCACACGGATATCAGCCTACGGTGGGCATACCAGAGTTGCGCAAAGCAATGGCTGGTTTCTATAAGCGCTGGTACGATGTAGACCTCGACTGGGCTACAGAAATCCAGCCCCTCATAGGTAGCAAGGAAGGCATTCTGCACGTAACGCTCGCCTTCTGCAACCCTGGCGATGAGGTGCTTATCCCGAACCCGGGATACCCTACCTACACCGCCATCAACAAGATTCTGGGTACCAAGATTACCTACTACGATCTGAGAGAGGATAACGGATGGCAGCCCGATTTCGACGCTCTGGAAAAGATGGACCTGAGCCACGTAAAGCTGATGTGGACCAACTATCCTAACATGCCGACAGGCGGTGTGGCAAAGCGCGAAACCTACGAAAAGCTGGTGGCATTCGCCCAGAAGCACAACATCGTGGTGGTGAACGACAACCCATATTCGCTCATCCTCAACGAGCACCCTATGAGCATCATGCAGGTGCCGGGAGCTAAGGACTGCTGCATCGAGTTCAATTCTCTGAGCAAGAGCCACAACATGCCAGGCTGGCGTGTGGCGATGATTTCGAGCAACAAGACTTTCATCTCATGGATTCTGAAGGTGAAGAGCAACATTGACAACGGAAGCTTCCGAGGCATACAGCTGGCAGCTGCCGAGGCGATGTTGAACAACACGGATGAATGGCACCGCGAGAACAACATCCAGAACTACCGCCGCCGCCGCGACATTGCCGAGGAGATCATGAAGGTGCTCGACTGCCAGTTTGACCCTAACCAGGTAGGCATGTTCCTCTGGGGCAAGATACCTGAGAAATATGCCGATGTAGAAGACCTGACAGAGAAGGTGCTGCATGAGGCTCGCGTCTTCATCACCCCTGGCTTCATCTTCGGAACCAACGGCAAGCGTTACATCCGTATCAGCCTCTGTGCCAAGGATGAGAAGATGAAAGAGGCCCTGGAAAGAATCAGGAAGGTTTTTGAAAAATAAAAAGCCTTTTAAAAGGTAAAAGGGTAAAAAGGTAAAAAGAGCCTTAACCCCTTTGAAAGGGGAAAAGAGCCTTTC
>JAJXBQ010000073.1:0-14186 GCA_021640525.1 Segatella copri | reverse complement strand
ATTTTTGTGCTCAATTAGGTGATATTGCCTAATTAAATTAATGTGAAACAGAAAACAAAATAAAATTTAAATAAAATACTCATGAGATTTACAGTATCAAGTTCTGCATTGAGCAGCAAGCTCAACATGCTCGCAAAAGTGATTGGAAGCAAGAATTCGTTGCCAATCCTCGATTGTTTCCTTTTCCAAGTTGCTAACGGTGAAATGAGCATCACGGCTAGCGATAGTGATAATGTCATCAAGAGTACACTCGCTCTTACCGACCACGATGGAGAAGGTGAGTTTTGTGTGCCTAACCGCGTTATCCTCGATGCGTTGAAGGAACTGCCTGAGCAGCCTCTTCACTTCGATGTGGATGCTGCCGGAGAAGCCGTTGCCATCAAGATTGTTTACCAGAACGGTCTTTACAACTTCACAGGTCAGAGCGCAGAGGAATATCCTCGCACACAGAGCATGAACGATGCTTGTACCACCGTTTCTTTGCCTACAGAAATGCTGATCAACAACATTTCACGCTCGCTCTTCGCTACAGCCAACGATGAGTTGCGCCCTGTCATGAACGGTATCTACTTCGACCTGACAGCAGATGCTCTCGCTATCGTAGCAAGCGATGGTCACAAGCTGGTTCGCAGCAAGAACTTCACTATCAAGAGCGAATCTCCTTCAGCATTCAACTTGCCTAAGAAGCCAGCTTCTCTGCTGAAGAACATTCTGAGCAAGGACGGCGACGACGCTATCATCAAGTTTGATGACCGAAGCGCAGAAATCCAGTTTACTGACGGCGTTATGAGATGCAGACTGATTGATGGCCGCTACCCTAACTACAACTCTGTCATTCCAAACAACCCTAACGAGGTTACAGTAGACCGCAGAGGCTTGCAGAGTGCTTTGCGCCGCGTATTGCCATTTGCAAGCGAGAGCAGCCAGCTCATCCGTTTCCACATCGAGTCAGGCCGTTTCGAGGTTTCTTCAGAGGATATTGACTTCTCAACATCTGCAAAGGAACAGTTGTCTTGCGAATACAACGGCTCTCCTATCAGCATCGGCTTCAAGGGAAGCAGTCTGATGGAAATCCTGAGCAATCTCACCAGCGACAACATCATCATCCAGCTGGCAGACCCAAGCCGTGCCGGAATCATCGTACCAGCAGAACAGCCTGAGAACGAAGATATTCTGATGCTCATCATGCCTATGCTCCTTAACGACTAAAGGAGCACGGGCTTTCTCTGAAACAACAAAAAGAAAAGTATTTCTACAAAAATGAAACTCAATTTGACAAAGCCTCTGATCGTGTTCGACCTGGAGACAACGGGTCTTGACATGATCAAGGATCGTATTATACAGATTTCTTACATCAAGGTAATGCCTGATGGAACTGAAGACCGCAAGAACCTCTACGTAAATCCTTGCAAGGAGATTCCTGCCGAAGTAGTTGCCCTTACAGGCATCAGCAACGAAGATATAAAAGATGCGCCAACCTTCAAGCAGCTGGCTGCCACATTAGAGAAGGAATTTACAGGTTGCGATTTCGCAGGCTACAATTCCAACCACTTCGATGTACCGATGCTCGCAGAAGAATTCCTGCGTGCTGGAATCGACTTCGATTTCAACAAGTGCCGTCTCATTGATGCGCAGACCATCTTCATGAAGATGGAACGCCGCAACCTGGCTGCTGCCTACAAGTTCTATTGCGGCAGAAAGATGGAGGAAGATTTCGAAGCTCATCGTGCAGATCAGGATACAGAGGCTACTTACCGCGTGCTCATGGGCGAGCTCGACAAGTATGCTCCAGGCGTGCAGGATGAACCTGAGCGCGTGCTCAACAACAACATGGATGAACTAGCCGATTTCTCTAAGCAGAAGGATAATGTAGATTTCGCCGGACGCATCGTTTGGGAAGAGGTAAAAGACGCCCAGGGCAACGTTGTAAACGATGAGAACGGAAATCCTTTGAAGCACGAAGTATTCAACTTCGGCAAATACAAAGGATGGGATGTGGCTGAGATTCTGACCAAAGACCCGGGTTATTTTACATGGGTCTTGGGAAGCGATTTCACCAACAATACCAAGCAGGTACTTACCCGCATCCGCCTTCGTGAATTCAACAAGAGAATGGGTAAATAATTGTTACCGGGCTTTCGCAAGCAGTTGAAGAACAAACCTTGCGAAAGTCGGATTTATTTCTTAACAGTTAGAAAAATTCATGTTAAAAGGAAAGAAAATCGTATTGGGCATTACGGGCTCTATTGCAGCCTACAAGTCTTGCCTCATCATACGAGGTCTCATCAAGCGCGGAGCCGAAGTGCAGGTGGTCATTACGCCTGCAGGAAAGGAGTTCATCACTCCCATCACCCTTTCGGCTCTTACGCATAAGCCTGTGGTAAGCGAATTCTTCTCGCAGCGCGATGGAACCTGGAATTCGCACGTAGACTTAGGTCTGTGGGCCGACGCCATGCTCATCGCTCCTTGCACAGCCTCTACCATGGGAAAGATGGCTCACGGAATTGCTGACAACATGCTCATCACAACCTATCTGTCGATGAAAGCGCCTGTTTTCATAGCTCCAGCCATGGACCTCGACATGTATAAGCATCCTTCTACCCAAGCCAACATGAAAACACTTCTGGGCTATGGAAATCACATCATAGAACCCGAAGTGGGATTCCTGGCAAGCGGACTGGAAGGAAAGGGACGCATGGAAGAACCTGATATTATCGTAGAATGCCTTGACAGATTCTTCGACGAACAGGCTCAGCAGAATGCAGAGACCGATGAAGCTGCATCAGAAAACTGCAAGGAAAAAGAAAGCGATAAGCTCGATTTGAAAGGCAAGAAAATCATGATTACAGCCGGACCAACTTACGAAAAGATTGACCCGGTACGTTTCATCGGCAATTATTCTTCCGGCAAAATGGGCTTTGCCCTTGCTGAAGAGTGCTGCCGTCGTGGTGCGGAGGTTACGCTGGTTGCAGGTCCGGTTTCGCTCAGCTGTTCCGAAGCCATTCATCGCATCGATGTAGAAAGTTGCGAGGAAATGTATCAGGCAGCCACTAAAGCCTTCGCCTCAACCGATGCAGCCATTCTCTGTGCTGCTGTTGCTGATTTCAAGCCAAGCGAGATTGCTGACAGGAAAATCAAGCGCGAGAAAGATGATCTGGAACTCCGCCTCGTCCCTACTCACGATATTGCTGCAGCCCTTGGCAAGATGAAACAAAAACATCAGCGAATCGTGGCTTTCGCCCTGGAAACCAACGATGAAGAGGCTAATGCACAGAAAAAACGCAAAAAGAAAAATGCCGATTTCATCGTGCTTAACTCTACTCGCAATCCGGGAACCACATTCCGTACGGATGACAACCAGATAACGATTATTTCTGAAGAGGGTAAAAAAGAATATGAGAAGAAACCGAAAACTGAAGTGGCTCGCGACATTATCAACGAGCTGGCTCATCTCTTGTAGCCCCATCACATCAGCCGCTCAGGAGTTGCAGGCTAAGATTACCATCAACCATGCCCAGATTCAGGGCACGGAAAACCGGGTATTCGATAATCTGCAGCAAACTCTTGAGCAGTTTGTGAACGACAGGCAATGGACGAATCTTCAATTCAGGAAGAACGAGCGCATCGTGTGCAACTTCAATATCACGGTAAGCAAGTATGATAAAGACCAGAATATCTTTACCTGCAAAGCGCTCATCCAGGCCAACCGTCCCGTCTACAATTCAGCCTATACGTCCACCTTATATAATAATGTGGATGAAAACTTCACGTTCAAGTTTGCCGAGTTCGATCAGCTGGAATTTACCGAAGAGCGGATTGACAACCAGCTAACGGCTCTGCTCGCCTACTATGCTTACCTCATCATCGGTTTAGATCTTGACAGTTTTGCGCCTAAAGGTGGTGAAGACATTCTGCAACGTTGCATGAACCTCACCAACAACGCCCAGAATCTTGATTTTCCGGGCTGGAAAGCGTTTAGTGACAACAGAAATAGGTTCGCCATCATTTCCGATTATCTCGACGGAGCCATGGAACCTTTCAGAATGCTGCAATACAACTATTACAGAAAAGGGCTCGATGAAATGGCGAATAATGTGGAACGCGGCAGAACTGAAATCACCAACACCCTGCTCCAGGATCTGAAGAAGGCACGTACGGACAGACCGCTCAGTCTGCTGCCACAAATCTGGACCGACTATAAGAAGGACGAGCTTGCTAACATCTATCAGAAACATGGCACTCAGAAAGAGAAAGAAAGCATTTATGAGCTGCTCTTCTCCATCAATCCTTCTCAAAACTCATATTGGGACAAAATCAAGGAATAAGGCTACATGCAGAATGATTCGAGGCAACTTCCCGGATGATAAAGCAAAGATTCTTCCTGGGTAGGTTAAGTTCCTTTAAAACAATAAGATAAGAAATTATGCTCAAGCAATTATACATCAAGAATTTCACGTTGATTGACGAGTTGGACATTCCTCTTTATCCAGGATTCTCAGTCATCACGGGCGAGACGGGTGCCGGAAAGAGCATCATTCTCGGAGCCATCGGACTGCTTCTGGGCAACCGTGCTGACAGCAAGGCCATCAAGGCAGGAAGAGACCGATGCGTGATTGAAGCCCACTTCGACCTGTCAAAATACGGAATGCAGGATTTCTTCGATGCTAACGATATTGATTATGATGCAGAAGACACCATCATCCGCCGCGAACTGACAGCTGCAGGAAAAAGCCGTGCCTTCATCAACGACACGCCCGTCCCCCTGAGCAAGATGAGAGAACTGGGCGAACAGCTCGTCGATATTCATTCGCAGCACCAGAACCTCCTGCTGCAGAAGGAAGACTTCCAGCTCAGCGTGGTCGACATTATTGCCCACGATGAAAAGCAGAAGAAGGCTTATCTTGCCGAATACAAGAACTATAAAAAGGCTAAGCAGCAGCTGGAAGACCTGAAAGCGGAAATCGCAAAGAACAGGGAGAACGAGGAATTCATGCGCTTCCAGTTTAAGGAACTGGATGATGCAAACCTGCAGGAAGGCGAACTTGAGCAACTGGAACAGGAAGCAGAAACCCTGAGCCATTCTGAAGACATCAAGACTGCTCTCTATGAAGCAGATAATGCACTCTCGGGCGAAGACGGCAGCATTCTTGACAAACTGAAGAATGCAACCCAGCAGATTGACAACATCAAGGAGGTTTATCCGGATGTGAAAGAGGTGGCTGAACGAATGCAGAGCAGCTATATAGAACTCAAGGATATTGCCCAGGAAATAAGCGGAAGCGTTGACAATATAGAGTTCGACCCGAACCGGCTTGAAACCATCAATTCTCGGCTTGACCAGCTCTACTCGCTCCAGCAGAAATTCCATGTGGAAAATGTAGAGGAACTCATCGCCACTCGCGAGCGAATCAACGAACAGTTGCAGCACATAGATAATGGAGATGAAGACATAGAAGAACAAGAAAAGCAAGTTGCCCTTCTGTTTGCCAAGGCTGAAAAGCTGGCTGGTGAACTGACTGCCATCCGAACGAAATCGGCCAGAAAGATAGAAGAAGAAATGAAGAAACGTCTCATTCCTCTTGGAATTCCAAACGTCCGCTTCGAAATTTCATTCTCCGCCAAGCCGCTCAGTTCTGATGGTGTTGACAAGGTCAATTTCCTGTTCAGCGCTAACAAGAGCACGCTTCTCCAGCCGGTCAGCCAGGTTGCTTCCGGTGGAGAAATCGCCCGCGTCATGCTTTCTCTGAAGGCCATGATCAGCGGCGCCGTAAAACTGCCAACCATCATCTTTGATGAAATCGACACGGGAGTAAGCGGTAAGATTGCTGAAAAGATGGCGGAAATCATGACAGAGATGGGCAACCTGAACCGCCAGGTTATTTCCATCACCCACCTGCCGCAGATTGCTTCCATGGGAACCCATCATTACAAGGTTCTGAAAGAAGAAACCGAAGAGGGAACTCTTTCTCACATGAAGGAACTCAACGAGCAGCAGCGTATAGAAGAAATCGCCCAGATGCTCAGCGGAAGCGACATTACACCTGCTGCCCTGGCAAATGCTAAGGAGTTGCTCAATAAACACAAGCAACACAAATAAGATTATGAAAAAAATAAATATGATCATGATGGGACTGATGCTCGGAGCATCGTCCCTCTATGCCCAGCCGGGTTCGGTCCAGAAACTGGCTAAGAGCGTTTTCACCTTGACTACTTTCAATCAGAAAGGCGACATTATCGCCTCTACCCAAGGTGTTTTTATCGACAACAAGGGAACGGCTATCAGCACCTTTAAGCCATTTGTCGGAGCTGTAAAGGCTAGCGTTGTTGACGCTTCCGGCAAATCGATTCCTGTTGAGGCCATCATGGGAGCCGACGAGCTCTACGATGTGGCTAAATTCCGCATCAACGCCTCTACCGTTGCTGCCCCTATCGCAACCAAGGAATCGGCTGCTGGCGACAAGGTCTGGCTGGTTCCTTATTCTATCAAGAAGCCGGCTTACCAGCAGGAGGACATCAGCAGCGTAGAGAAGTTCAAGACTACGTACAACTATTACATCTTCTCGAATAGTGCTCCCGAAAATGCAGTAGGTTGTCCGTTTGCCAACAAGAACGGACAGGTCATCGGTCTGATGCACAGCAATGGTCAGGTAACGGCCATCGACGCCAACTACGCCAAGCAGTTGAAGGTAACCGGTCTTTCGAGTCTTGACGCAGCTCTTCGCGAAACCACCATCCGTACAGCTCTTCCTGATACAGAGAACGAAGCGATGACGATGATGACTCTGAAGAAAGGCCAGACTACAGCTGATGTGTATGCGAAATATAGCGATGAGTTTATCAGCAAATTCCCTACTTCAGCCTTCGGTTACAAGGAGAAAGCCGCTTATCTGACGGATAAGGCAGAATATGATGCAGCTGCCAAACTGATGGAAGAAGGTATTAAGAAATCGGCTGCCAAGGATGAGGCTCATTCCAACTATGCCGACCTGATTTATCAGAAGATTATTTACAAGGGCGATTCTGTTTATAAGGACTGGACGCTTGATAAGGCCATAGCTGAGGCTCAGAAGGCATACGAAATCAAGGCTCAGCCTATTTATCGCCATCAGGAAGCGCAGATTAATTTTGTAAAGGGTGAGTATCAGAAAGCTTACGATACTTTCATGGATTTGACCAATACTTCACTTCTCAGCGGCGAACTCTATTTTGAGGCTGCCCAGGCTAAGAAGAATCTCAAGGCTCCAGCCAAGGAGATTGAGGTTTTGCTCGATAGTGCGGTAAGCGTTGGAAGCAAGACCGGAATGGTTGCGAATTATTATCTGGCACGTGGAGAATTTCTGAAGGAGCAGGGTGAATTCCGCCGAGCTATTCAGGATTATAATATGTACGATTCCATTGCCCGTCCTGTTTCGCCAGCCTTCTTCTACACCCGTTACCAATGCGAAACCAAGTTACGCATGTGGCAGCCAGCCCTGCTTGATATTGCCCGCACCTGTTACCTGGCTCCTAAAGAGCCTACATATTTTGCAGAATGGGCAAGTCTCGACTTGCGTGTAAAGCGTTATGATGAAGGAATCAGCGCAGCCACCCATTGCATAGAGTTGGCTCCTGAATATGCTGACGGCTACCTTCTCTTAGGTCTGCTCCAGAAGGAGAAAGGAAATAAGGAAGAGGCCATCAAGAACCTGAAGAAAGCCCAGGAACTCGGCGATTCCCGCGCTGGAGAATATCTCAAGAAAATGAAGTAATTATTTTAGTAATAAGTAAGAAAGTCCGTAGGCATTTTAACAGAACGCCTACGGACTTTCTTTTACATTTTAGTCATGTGGTAACCCAGCATTTTTAGCTCTACGGCTATTCCCATGAGGAACATCTGGTGAAGGGCGGCAACGAAACCACGGAAGGCTTCCTCGCTTCCAGGCTGCAGATTCAGATGAATCAGCTTGCTGTAAGAGCGCGAAGCACATTCTGCCACTACATTCGTAACAGCCTTATGCGCTTCCTCATTCAGCAGCAGAACCTTTTCGCAGATGTAATCATCCATGTGGTCGAAATCTATTCTGTCACGAAGATATTCATAATGATTCTCTACCTTGCTGTAGAGTTCCCAATCCTCATCCCAATACTTGGCAAGCGCCATTCCTACATACATGATCCAACCCAATGAAACCGTAGGATATTTGACAAACTCGCGAATCGCATCAGGCAGATAGCTCTCGCCTACTTTCTGCCACAGCTCTTCCAAATCCGGAGCTTCCGGCAAATGAGCATCTACCTTATCAATACCCAGCAGATATTGATAAAGATCTTCCTTGAAAATCGCTTCAAAATTCTTTTTCTCTTCCATTTATCTTTTCTTTTCTAATATTTTTTTTACTGAACTCTGCAAACCCTGATTCCTATCTGCACCGGATGTTTATGCATGTAAGTATAAAGCGTCATCGGTTCATCAATCACCTTCTTGTGAATGCTGCTGGCGTTGAGCAGATGCAATCCGTCTTTGTGCCAGGAAGCAATACCGATGTGGGTCGTGTCGAGACCCTTCTTGTTGGTAATGATGGCGATAATGTCACCATCGTGAATAGCGTTGCGGAAAACTGCCGTGTTGGCAATCTTACCCTTCGGAACATAACGGTAACGCTTGCCGTTTACACTCTGTTCCAGTTTTCTGATTCCCGATTTCCATTCCGGATGAGCCTTAAGCATCTTATAGCTCGAAACATGCGTACTCATCCAGTTGATGTTCACAGTCTGAACGGCCGAGAAAGGAGGATTGGGCGCAATATTCTTCACGATTCCCTCGCGCTCGTTTGCATCCATCCAAATCGTGAAATAATGCTGGCGCTTCACATAGGAAATCTCTCCGCCCACATAACGCACATTTCGGAGATGTTCACAGAAAGCCGAGAAAGAAGTCTCGTTCTTCTTGGCGCACAGGGTGAGCGCCGTAACCATCTCTACGTATGTGGTGCAGTCCAGCTCACGGGTGTTCACGATGAGCACCTCTTCCTTCGTCCGGTCCAGCGTGCCGCCCACATAAGGAACGCCCGCCATCTGCTTGCCGAACCAGAGCATCCAACTGGCTGGTTTCTTCTTCATAGCCCTTGCCTGCTGCAGCAGTCCTACAATCCGCAGACTGTCCTGCCGCTGATAAACCACATTCACCCTGGCTTCTCCCGGAACAGCCAGCAGACAAGCCAGCAGAACGGCTGCCATTTTCGTAAATATTTTCATCTCTTCTCTTTTTATATGTTAATGATGACGTTTCCTGCCGAAGTTCACACCCACATAAATATTGAGTGAGCCAAACGAATTGTTGGTAGAAAACTGTTTTTTCTTATAGTTGTAGGAATGGATGATGGTGCTGGCGCCCGCGTACCAATGCGTGTTGTTCCACACAATACCGAAGCGGCCTATTCCATCCAGGTTCACATTCTTGAAACTGAAGTTGGTAATGTCCAGATGTTCCCTTTCATTATCCGATTTCGAGCTGTTGTAAGCCACACCTACCGAGAGCGAAGCGTTGAAGAGCCAGTTCTTGGCGAAAACCCAGTTGTAAGCATAGCCGCAGGTTACGTTCACATCGCTGTATTTCACCTTGCTGAACATCAGCGAACTGTCTATCTTGGCTTCCGGAGTTCCCCCGTTTGTCAGATTTTTGTTCAGCCGTTCATCTACAAGATTGGTCAGTTTATCCCAGTCCACCTCCAGTTCATGCTCCGTGTAACCGATTCCCAGAAGCATGGAGCCGGCACTTCTCCGCTGCACCGTACTCTGCGAATAGGCGGCAGGATAAGAGAAGCGGCGATGGTTGAAGATGTAATAAAGATTGAATCCCTTGATGCTCGATTTGAAACCGTCGAAAGGAGCCTTGCGGATAGGGTTACAATCGATGTGCTCACCCAGATTCATCCGCAGAACATGATAGTCATTTCCCGTCTGTCGCCAGAACAGGTCTATTCCCAGCAGACTGCTGTAGAGGCTCAGGTCAAACTCCTTTTTATTAGTGTGGTTATTCCTGAAATTAATGTGCTTCAGGTCGAACGTATAACCAAGAAACACCCATCGCCAGCCCAGATAAGGGCCCAGGCGGTAAGAAGGATCAGGCGAGAAGGAAATGCTCTGTCCTTCGCTGTTTCTGAGCGTATATTCCTCGTAGGTATTGGTGTTCTGCAGCATCACCGTATAATTGTAATGCTGGTCTTCTATATAAGCCGAATCCGTACTGTTGAATTCTCTGAAGAACCGGGTGAACACATCTCCCACCTGATGGAAGAAGGTTTTGCGATGGCGCTCTTTCACGAGGCTGTCCTGGGAATTGGACATGAACATCGTCTTGTTGAAGAGCGTTCCCAGCATGGTAGAATCCACGGGCTCCCCTGCCCTTGCCGAAGTGCAGGCAAGGGAACAGATAAATCCTACTATACAGAAACATCTCTTCATAACTTACGCTCTAATCCTGATGATGATTTTGTAAAAAATCAGTTCTTCCACAATACTCGGTCCAGCACCCAGTTGACAGCCGTAGCCGAAACGCTGGTGCAGTCGCATTTTCCTATTCCCTGCAGATGCTGAATCACACTCTTGATGAGCGGCAGCTGCACATAAGGCGGATTCGGAACCGTAATCAAGTTCTTTCCTTCGCTCGTAATCACTTCTATCGGCTGGTAAGTGAACACCGAGAATGAGAGCGAACCTTTCTCGCCAATCACCTCGATGCAGTCTTCCTTCGCACTCTCATGTCCCACGAAGCACCAGCTTCCGCTGCCCGGAATTCCGCTCTCAAAGAAGAAGCACGCCGAGAGCGTATCTTCAGCCTGATAAAGATGCGCTCTGTTGGCAGGATAGCCGTGCGCACGGGTAATCACACCAAACAGATTCTGGAGCAAATCTATCTGATGAGGAGCCAGGTCGTAGAAATAGCCGCCGCCCGCAATATCCGGCTGCAGTCGCCAAGGCATTTCCTTGCCGCTCTGAAAGTCGAGATCGCGCGGAGGAACCGAGAAGCGCACCTGAACATTCACCACGTTACCGATGGTTCCGCTCTCGATAATCTCCTTTACCTTCTGGAAGTAAGGAAGATAACGGCGATAGTAAGCTACGAAGCAGGGAACACCCGTCTGCTCGCTGATGCGGTTGATGCGGATGCAGTCGTTGTAGCTCGCTGCCAGCGGTTTCTCTATGTAGCAGGGTTTGCCAGCACGCATCGCCATGATAGCGAAGGTGGCGTGAGAAGAAGGTGGCGTGGCGATGTAAACAGCATTCACATCGGGATCTTCTATCAATTCCGATGCATCCGTGTACCATTTGCGCACATGATGGCGCTCAGCATAGCTGCGTGCCTTGTTCTCGCTTCGGCTCATCACAGCCACCACCTGCGAACCCTCCACTTCGTTGAAAGCCGGTCCGCTTTTCTTTTCGGTTACTTCTCCGCAGCCGATAAATCCCCAGTTTATCTGTTTCATTCTCTATTGGTTTATTCTCTCCCGAAAGATTATTCTCCGGCGAGCGATTTGTTGATTTCGTCAATATAGTCGAGCACCTCGTCGCGTCCCATCTTCTTTTCACTACTGGTAATGAAATAAGGTGGAAGTGCTTCCCAGCGGTCTTCCAGCGCATGCATCCATTTCTCCGCATTCATGCGAGCCTTGACCGGACCCAACTTGTCGGCCTTGGTAAAGACGATGCAGAAAGGAACGCCGCTCTCGCCCAGCCAGTCTACAAACTCGCGGTCTATCTTCTGCTGGTCGTGGCGCACGTCGATGAGCACAAAGACATTAGCCAACTGCTGGCGCTGCAGAATATAACTGCTTATCATTTGTTCCAGCTGCTTCTGTACGGTCTTCGAACGCTTGGCGAAACCATAGCCAGGAAGGTCAACCAGATACCATTCGTTGTTGATGATGAAGTGGTTGATAAGCAGCGTCTTACCCGGAGTGGCTGAAGTCTTAGCCAAACCCTTGTGGTTGCAGAGCATATTGATGAGGCTCGATTTTCCCACATTACTTCTGCCGATGAAAGCATATTCTGCCTTCGTATCTTTCGGACACATGCTCACTCGTGGAGCCGATATTGTAAATTCTGATTTCTTAATTTCCATTCTTTCTATTTTCTTTATTATTTTTATTATTTTCAAGTTTCGCAAGTGAGCTCCACACGCCCTGAAAGGGCAGAAGCGTTAGAACTTTTGTGCCTTCAGCCCGTACTTCTAAGTCTAGAGCATTTCAGCTAGTTCCAGCCATCTCATTTCCTTCTCATCAAGTTCATCCTTGATTTCAGGCAGGCGCTTGCTTTTCTCCGTCAGTTCCTCAACCGATAGATTTCCGCTGCAGAGTTCCTCTTCCAGCTTCTTCTGTTCCTCGGTCAGCGCATCTATTTCCTGGGTCAGCTGCTCATATTCGCGCTTCTCCTTATAGCTCATCTTGCGCTTGTTTTCAAAGTTGGCGTCGCGCTTTGCCGTGCCTGCTCCGTCGCTTTCTGCTGTTGCATTTCCGCTCTTTGCCGGTTTCGCCTGTTCCGCCTCGTCCTTCGCCTGCATCCGGCTCCATACCCTGTACTGCGTATAGTTGCCTGGGAAATCCTGTATTTCGCCTTCGCCCTTGAAAACCAGCAGATGGTCTACTACCTTGTCCATGAAATAGCGGTCGTGGCTCACCACGATGACGCAACCCGCAAAATCCTGAAGATATTCTTCCAGTACCTGCAGCGTCTGGATGTCGAGGTCGTTGGTCGGCTCGTCCAGCACCAGGAAGTTCGGATTCCTCATCAGCACCGTACAGAGGTAAAGCTTGCGCTTCTCGCCGCCGCTCAGCTTGTAAACGTAGTTGTGCTGCTCTTCGGGCGTAAAGAGGAAGAACTGCAGAAACTGCGAAGCCGTCATGTGCTTGCCGCCCAGATCTATGTAATCGGCAATCTCCGTAATCACGTCAATCACCTTCTGGTCTTCACGGAATTTCAGTCCCTCCTGCGAGAAATAGCCGAAGCGAACCGTCTCGCCGATGTCAAACTTGCCGCTGTCGGGCTGAACCTCGCCCAGCAGCATCTTGATGAAGGTCGATTTTCCCGTTCCGTTATTACCCACAATACCCATCTTCTCGAAACGGGCAAAGTTGTAGTAGAAGTTGTCGAGAATCACCTTCTTCTGACCCCTGTCGTCGAAAGCCTTGCTCACATACTGGCATTCAAAAATCTTCGAACCTATATAAACGGTAGAAGCCTTCAGCCTTACCTGCCTGTCTTCTATGCGCTGCTTTGCCACCTTCTCCAGCTCGTAGAAAGCATCCTCGCGGTATTTCGCCTTGTGTCCGCGAGCCTGAGGCTGACGGCGCATCCAGTCGAGTTCCCTGCGGTAGAGATTCTTCGAGTGCTGAATTTCGGCTCTCAGATTGTCCATTCTCTCCTGCCTCTTCTCCAGATAATAGGCATAATTGCCACGATAGGTGTAGATGGTGCGGTCGTCGAGTTCCAGAATCGTATTGCACACCTTGTCCAAAAAGAATCGGTCGTGCGTAACCATGAAGATGGTCTTGTTGCCGCGGTTCAGATAACCTTCCAGCCACTCTATCATCTCCAGGTCCAGGTGGTTGGTCGGCTCGTCCAGCATCAGGAAGTCGGGTTCCGTAATCAGCACATTCGCAAGCGCCACTCGCTTCTGCTGTCCGCCGCTGAGCTGTCCCATCGGCTGTTCCAGGTTGGTAATGTGCAGCTGTGTGAGAATCTGTTTCGCCTTCAGCACCTTCTCCGGATCATCCTCATGATTGAAGCACGCCTGCAGCACACTTTCCTCCGGATCAAACTGCGGCGACTGCTCCAGATAGCCCACCTTCAAGTCGCGTCGGTAGATGATGTCTCCGCTCTCGTGTCCCTCTTTATCCATCAGCACCGACATGAGTGTAGACTTTCCCGTGCCGTTTCTCGCCACGAGTCCCACTTTCTGTCCTTCAGCGATAGAGAAGGAAATATTATCAAAAAGAACCTGTGCACCAAAGCGTTTGGTGAGGTTTTGAACGTCTAAATAGGGTATTTGACTAGCCATTTTTATTTTTTTTGTGCAAAGATAGGCAAAATATTTGGCAGAAACAAATTTTTTAATTATCTTTGCACACGAATTTATCAATCAATACCGTGTTTCCATTCAGAAACGCGACATTTCAGAAAGAAAATCATTAATATACAATATATAATAT
>JAJXBQ010000335.1:0-2443 GCA_021640525.1 Segatella copri | reverse complement strand
AACAACAAATTTAAGCGCAAAAATATGCACGATTTACATTACTTTTTATTAATTTTGCGGTCGGAAAGTAAAAAGAAGGAGTTTTACAAACTTTATTCCAGATACATTCCGCTATTTTTCAGAGAAAAAGATTATAAACATTTAAATAAGAATTGTAGTTATGAATTTTTTAACAAATGACAAACTCGTTATCGTCGGTGCAGGCGGTATGATCGGTTCTAACATGGTACAGAGCGCTTTGATGCTCGGTCTTACTCCAAACATCTGTCTTTATGATATCTTCGAGCCAGGTGTACATGGCGTTTTCGATGAGATTCAGCAGTGCGCATTCCCAGGTGTTAACGTAACTTATACTGTTAACCCAGAGGAGGCTTTCACTGGTGCGAAATACATTATTTCTTCTGGTGGTGCTCCTCGTAAGGAGGGTATGACTCGTGAGGATCTTCTTAAGGGTAACTGCAAGATTGCTGCTGAATTTGGTGACAACATCAAGAAGTACTGCCCAGAGGTTGAGCACGTAGTTGTTATCTTCAACCCAGCTGACGTTACAGCTCTTACAGCACTTATCCACTCAGGTTTGAAGCCAAACCAGTTGACATCACTCGCAGCTCTCGATTCTACTCGTCTGCAGCAGGCTTTGGCCCTCGAGTTCGGTGTACAGCAGGATAAGGTTACTGGCGCTCACACTTATGGTGGTCACGGCGAGCAGATGGCTGTATTTGCTTCTCAGGTTAAGGTTGACGGCAAGCCATTGGCAGAGATGGGTCTTTCTGACGAGCGTTGGGAAGAGATCAAGCACCACACAGTACAGGGTGGTTCTAACATCATCAAGCTCCGTGGCCGTTCTTCATTCCAGAGCCCAGCTTACAATGCAGTTAAGATGATCGAGGCTGCTATGGGTGGTGAGAAGTTCACATTGCCAGCAGGTTGCTATGTAAACCACGACAAGCTCGGTTTCAAGAACGTAATGATGGCTATGCCTACTACTATCGACAAGACTGGTGTTCACTTCACAGAGCCTGCTGGTACTGAGGAAGAGCTCGCTAGCCTCCAGAAGTCTTACGAGCACCTTTGCAAGATGCGCGATGAGATCGTAGAGCTCGGCATCGTTCCTCCAGTAGCTGAGTGGAAAGAGATGAACCCTAACTTGTAATTCTCCGCTTCGGATTTTTAGAAGTTAACTCGATAAGGGCTGAATCGTGAAAATGCTTCATGATTCAGCCTTTTTTCATTTATTTTTCCCCTATAGCGACCATTTATCCCCCAAATACGCCATATCGTTACATTTTTCTGTAAATCAGGTTATACGAATTTGGCATTATTTTTGTAATTTTGCACACAGAAATAACAAATAAAAAAGGATAATAGATAATTATGGAATTGATAAAGAACAAATCATTCGGGGGCGAGCGCCCTCTTTTCGGTGCTCACGATGTACGTTTAGAAGATATTACGATTACAGATGGCGAATCGGGCATCAAGTGCTGTCAAAATATAGAATGCCACCATTCCAAGTTTTATGGCAAATACCCTTGGTGGCATGTGGACGGTTCCCTTATCACAGACTGCTACTTCGCTCCAGAAAGCCGTTCTGCCATCTGGTATAGTGATAATATGGTGATGAAAGACTGCACCATCGATGGGCCTAAGTTCTTCCGCGAAATGAAGAATCTGGATTTGGAGAACGTCAATATCACGGATGCTGATGAGACTTTCTGGAAGGTAGATGGCCTGAAACTGAAGAACGTAAAACTCCACGATGGAACTTATCCATTCATGTTCTCCAAGAATATCTATGTAGACGGACTTGAGAGCGACTCTAAATATGTATTCCAATACTGCAGAAATGTGGAGATTCACAACGCAAAGATTACAACCAAGGACAGTTTCTGGGAATGCGAGAATGTAACCGTCTATGATTCGGAACTGAATGGGGAGTATCTGGCCTGGCACAGCAAGAACATCAAGTTCGTACGTTGCCACATCAGCGGCGAGCAGCCTCTCTGCTACATGGACCATGTAACTCTGGAGGATTGCACCTTTGATAAGGAATGCGACCGTGCCTTCGAGGATTGCACCAACATCGATGCACAGATTAAGGGAAGTATCACCAATATCAAGAACCCTATCTCCGGAAGAATCGAGGCAGACGAAGTGGGAAGCGTAACATATACTGAGTTTGCCAAAGCACCAAAGGGTGTATGTGAAATCACAGATAAATCGAAATAGCTTAAGAGGTAATGATAGAAATGGTAACAATTAAGTAAATAACTAATTGCTCCCATAACTAATTGTTCTTACACTTAACTGAAATCTCCGTTCATAGACATTGAACGGCCGTTCAAAAGCTTTGAATGTACGTTCAATGTCTTTGAACGGAGATTCAAAGTCTATGAACGAAGATTTCAATTAGGAGAAAAAGAGATTTATCCTATATAAATAA
>JAJXBQ010000334.1:0-2451 GCA_021640525.1 Segatella copri | reverse complement strand
AACCCCTATGCCAAGATTGAGAATCTTGTATCCTAACCATTAGATGAATCGACCATTAAAAATGTCTCTACTGATCTCACGACTTATAGAGACTCAAATCTAATACCATGAAAAACACTTTTGTAGTCGATAGGGGAATCGAACCCCTATGCCAAGATTGAGAATCTTGTATCCTAACCATTAGATGAATCGACCAACGGTACATTTTTCGGACGATAGCTTGCGGAAGGTGGGGGATTCGAACCCCCGGTACGGTAACCCGCACGGCAGTTTAGCAAACTGCTGGTTTCAGCCACTCACCCAACCTTCCAGTCGGATTCTTAACCGAATCAACCAAGCATCGTTCTTAAATGCGAGTGCAAAGGTACTACTTTTTTCTGATTCTACCAAATCTTTTTGCAACTTTTTTTCGATAAAAATGCATTTTCTTTGTAACTCCCACATTATCAGGGGTTGTTTTCTTTCAGTATTATGAGTGCTTTCATTCCTAAAACGAGCAGAGGCGGATTTCTTTCTCAGAAATCCGCCTCTTGTAAAAGAAAGGGCCGCTCGATGATGTGATGAAACTCCGAATGTATAAACATTTGAGAGTCCTCCGCCTTTGTAATCCACCGGCTTTTCAGCTTACCTGCCTGCTGCAGTTTATGTGGCCCGCCATGAGCAAGAGAATGTCCTCTCGGTTTCAATAGTGTAATTTGATGAGTATCCCGATCGAACCGAAACGACCCTTATTCCTTCTGGCACCCATGCATCATCACGATGCAATGGTGCAAACATCTTAGTCATTATTTGATAATGCAAAGATAATGCAATATTTTGAAACTACCAAATGTTTTAGCTGTTTTCTTCGAATATTTTTTCGAAATATTTTCTCAGTTCCGTTTTGTCCTCTATAATATTGCGAAGTTCGTTGAGCGCTTTCTCATTAGGTGAGTTGGGAATCCATAACCTGATGTATCCGTTTCGTGAATATTTTTCGTCCATGTGCTGGCTGAACCGCTCCCATTGCTGCTCCTTGTCATCATCTGGATTATTTTCTTTGCCATACTGTATGGCGCGCAGAAAAATTTCGTGAACATCAATATCGCGATCGGCTTCTGCCACAATCTTGCCATAGATGCTGCGAGGCTGACGGCTGGATGAAGCCCGATGGTCCTCAACAGCTTCTTTCATGATTTTGATCTGTTCTTTATTGAACCAGCGCTTCAGTCTTGAATCTGCCTGCAGAATCTTACCGCTGGTAATATGGTGAATGGCACGCGGACCGCTCATCCCCAGGTCGTGGTAAGCGGCTATAACATACACCATATCGATGTCGGCTCCGGTTACCGGAACCAGTTTCAGAGAGTTTCTGATGACTCGGGTAACATGTCTGAGTCCATGACTTTCGCCAAAGGCATTATATTTGGGGAGAATCTGTTTCTCCACAAAGTCCATGATTTCGAGATTTACCTGTTGCTTCATAGATATTCCTCCACTTTATTTATATAATAAGGTACGCGCGTACATTATTATTAGTTTATTATTGTTCAATTCGCCATTCCGATGATGATCAGGGATGATACAATGCCGAAACAGAAGATGTTCAGAGCTGTTTTGCCTAGAATTCTGTTCAGTTCTCTGCCTTCGCCTATCTTTTTCATCTCCATATAGGTTCTGTTGTGCAGAACGATATAGAGTGCTGCAAACGGCAGGAAGATGCTGCTGGCTTCATGCTGAAATACTTCGTAGGTGGTTACACCTATTATGGTAATAATGCCCAGATTGCCCAATGCGCAGTATAACCGCTCGGCATTCTTCTTTCCTATGTGAACCACAAGGGTCTTCTTGCCGGCTCTCAGGTCGTTGTCATGATCGCGGTAATTGTTCAGAATGAGCAGCGTATCAACTACCAGTCCGCAGGCTACAGATACGAGAACCGCTTCCAGGCTTACTCCCTGCATGGTTTCGGGCATTACGAGATAGTATGTGCAGCATACGGGTACAATGCCGAAGAAGAGCAGTACCAGAAGATCGCCCATGCCCAGATAGCTGAGACAGGTAGTATAGAGAAAACAGAAGACTACGCAACAGATGCCTACGATAACCATTTCCCAACCACCGAAGAGAACCAGCGGAAGCCCTATGGCGCAGCCCAATAGAGTAGTGAGGATGATTCCCCATTTCATGGCTCTCAATGTTATCCAGCCTTCAGCGCAGGCACGTTTCGGTCCCAGCCGGGTTTCATCGTCATTACCATGTTTGAAGTCGAAATAATCATTCACTAGATTGCTGTCTATCTGCATCACCCATGCAAAGAGCAGGCAGAGTAGGGCTGGCAATGTCTGTATCTGCTGAGCGTCTTTATAAGCCAGCGCAATACCCAATAAAACAGGAACAGCCGCCGCCGTCAGAGTCTTCGGGCGAGCGGCTAGATACCATGCTTTTATAGAATTTGTTTCTATCATATTC
>JAJXBQ010000072.1:0-14359 GCA_021640525.1 Segatella copri | reverse complement strand
GATAAAATAGTATCAGAATTAGATAACAAAGTATCATTTGTTTCGCTACTTTTGTTGTAACTTTGCATCGACAAGAACCAATTAATGTATTGATTCTAAAAACAATATTTAAACCTATAAAAAATTTTTAAGAGCTTATGAAAAAGTTATTTACTTTAGTAGTTGCTGCATGTGCAAGTTTTAGTGTTAGTGCAGTTGAGAAAGATGTAGTTACGACTCCAATAGTCATTGAGGCCACTCAAGGTGATGATGGTCTAAAATGGGCAGAAACTGAAGCTATTATTCTTCAGGCTTCTGATGTCGCAGTGAATGACTTCTTGAAGTTGACTGTTACAGATGCTGAGGCAGGTTCTGGTGAACAGAATGTTTTGCAGTTTAAAAAAGCAGATAGCAGTGATATGTATTATGGAAGTACATTTAATCCTGCTCCAAACTCAGTTGTCACGATACCAGTTACAAAGGAAATTTTGGCACAGATAACAGGCAAAGGCTTTAAACTCGGTGGTGCGGTTCAGCAGAAGAGTGGCTCTTGGCCTGCAGTACTTGGCAAGAAAATAACTGTTTCTAAAATATCAGTTTTGCCTGCTAGTGATTTTATGACATTGGATTTGTCTTCCGCAGATAAGCCAACAACGGCTGCTTGGGGTGGAGGAGTCACAATTCCAAGTGCTAATTTTAAGTTAGCTAAAGCTGGTGATGTCGTAGTAGTTACGACTACAGCCGAGGATGCAATTAGAAATGAAGGTAATTTCCAGTATAATATGGGTAAACTTCAGCTCAGTGGTTGGAATATCCCAATGTTCTTTGTTCAGACTTTGTCGGCAGCTGATATTGAAAAAATTAATTCAACCGAAAGCCCTCAGTGGTATTATCAGGGTGCAAAGTTCCCTGTTTCTGCTACGGCTATGTTGTATCGTCAGAAAACTGATTTACCTTCAAACAAAACTGTTATAAATGTAGAAGAGACAGCTTTAGGTGTTTGGGAAAATGGTGTTGTTTTGGCAAAGGAGAACTTTGCAAATGTACAAGCAGGTGATGAATTGCATATAGCTATTAAGGATTTTAAAGAGGTGAATAAGGAGGGCGAGTCTTGGACTCGTCGTGGTCAGATTCAGTTGGCTTCAGCTGATGAGAACTGCCCGTCTGTTTCCGGTACTATAGATGTCTTTGATGTATCAGAGACGGTAGTTGTATTTGATGATAAGATTGTTGCTGCAGCTAAGGAGTTTGGTTTGGTAGTTAAGGGTGAGTGCTTGACAGTTGCAGGTGCAAATCTTTATACTAAGGCTGTTCCTACTAGCATCTCTGGCACTGTTGTAGCTCCAAAGGAAAACACTAACGCTCCGGTTTACAACTTCGCTGGTCAGCAGGTTAATGCATCTTATAAGGGTGTAGTAATCAAGAATGGTAAAAAGTACGTTCAGAAATAGTATAGAGTTATATTTTTAGTTTGTTGAAAAGAAAAGAGAGGGTATGTGAATGCCCTCTCTTTTTGATTTTATCCGTTTCGAACATTGATTAATGTTCAAGATATAGTCCGTTTAGCTTTTCCAGGAAAACACAAACTTCATCATTTATCATTTCCATGAACCCATGAGTCTTCTTGTTCGATACACCAGGATATGGAGTATAGTAATGCTCCTCAATCGGTTCTCCCTGGTTTCTTCCAAACATCAGGTAAGCTATGTGATGCTGCTTGAGTTCTGTAAGCAATGTCTCTGAAAAAACACAGGAATCACCAATAGATTCTACTCCTGTTGTCAGTCCGAAGGCATTGTTGTGGTCTTGGGCAAAAGGCAGAGCCTGCTTCACAATCTCCTTGATGCTCTTCTGGTAGAGTGGGAGGTCGATGGCATTTTTGCTTTGCAGATATGTCACGTTGATCACATCAATCTTGTTGTCCGGATAGCGATCCATCAGATTCTTGCCCGGCTGGTAGGTTTCAGAATAACTATAAACTACATTCGTTACATCCTCGTCATCCAAGAGATTCTGTATCTTCTTGTAAAGACTAATATAGTCGTCTTTGCTGAGTTTACAGTACCATGTCTTACCGTCTACAGGAAGAAGATTGAGTACTACAGGTGCTTTGATACCATAACCATCTTGCAGTGTATCAAGATATTTGGCAACCTGTTTGGTATATTCCTCCAGCATATCATTATTGCCGTTATAATCAGGCATTGTCCAGTTCATGATGAGTAAGCCTCCCTTACGGAAGTGTTTCAGCACATCTTCCCTGATAGCCTTGAACGGAACGCCGTCTATGTTCTGTGATTTTCCATTTTCAATGCCAGCCAACTCATATCCATTTGCTGCCGGTCTGTAACCGCAGAGAGTTTTCAAGTCGCATCGGTCGCTGTCACATTGCCAGCGGTTCCAGCCTATTCCGGTTAAGGTTCCATACATCTGGCCTATCAGCGTACCTTTGTTGGCATACGCCTTGATGTTGGTTTTCAGATTCTCTGTGCGGGTTGTGAGACCGCTCATGGCAATCTCGTCATACGATTTCTTTTTCTTCTCACCGCATGAAGAGAAAGCCAGGAGGGCCGCGAACATCAATATAATATATTTGATTCTCATAATTTGTTATTCATTATAAGCCTTCTTCATTGCTTCCACTACTGTAGGGAGTGTCCACTGAGGAACAGTTCTGTCTTTTTCGCTGAAGATGCTCATCCAGTAGAAGGTCGCTACGCCGTATGCCTTTGCCTGCTTCACGATGTCGGCAGCCTGGTCGGCAGCAGCCTGAATCTCGCTGGCAGAACTGGTTTTGCTGACACTCTTGCTTCCGTGAGTACCGTATTCACCGATGATGCAAGGAATGCCCTTGCTGATGAACTTCCTGTTCAGACGGGTGAACATATCAGCGATTTCCTTGCTGCAGGAAGCATCCCACTTGCCTTTCTGGGCAAACCAGTCCCATGGAGCATAGGTGTGTACTTCTACTGCGATATGACCATCCACCTTGTCGGTAGGGATGGCGAGGTTGTTCAATACGTCGTCACCATTAGCTGCAGCATAGGTATTGATGATGAGGTTGCGGGTCTCGTTGTTGCCACCGGTAGCACGTACTGCATTCACAAAGCTCTGGGCATATCCGTTCAAACCCTTATAGCTGCTAGCATTCTTTGGCGCATTCCAGGTGTTGTCAGCATCTAGCATCTCGTTGTAGCCTTCGAAGAGCAGGTGCTGGTCGTAGTTCTTGAAACGGGTGGCAATCTGAGTCCAGAGACTCTCGAATTTCTCCTTGTTCTCGTTGTAGTTGGCTTCATCGGCTTTGATCCAGTGCTTTACTTTCTCATCGTCTGCACCTGTATCATGGTGAACATTCAGGATGCAGTACATTCCGTTATCAATGACGTAATCAACGATTTCCTGTATTCTGTTCATCCAGGCTTCATCCACCGTTCCGTCAGCCTTCATGTGCTGGAACCAGGTAACTGGGATGCGGACAGAATTAAAACCGTTCTTCTTCAGGAAATCTACCATCGGTTTGGTCGTTGGCTCCTGTCCCCAAGCTTTCTCGAAATCAGTAACAGAATTGCTGTTCATGTTCATCCACATGGCTACTACATCTGTGCAGTTGCCGAAATTGGTACCGATGCCCATGTTCTTCACAGCATCTACTGCGCTTTCCTCTACGTAGTTGGCATTCAGGTTCACCTGGTCACGGGTAATCACGTTCTTGCTGCTCAATGCTGCCTTCCACCAGTCGTTGGATGGCATGCTGCTTCCATACCAAGGCATGAAGAAACTCCATTTTGCACCGGCGTTCCATGCTTCGTCAATACCTGCTGTAGCTGTATTGTTGTTGGCATCAGTTCCGCACTCAGCCAGAGCGATGAGTTTACCAGGATAGCGTGCCTGAATCTCCTTGAACTCCTGAGACTGCTTGGTTGCATTATAACCGTAGAGGTCGCGACCGATGATATCTACATACTTGTTGCCAGGATACCAGTCGGCATCATTGTTATAGGTATTTGCATCGCCATTGTAGTTCTGTGTAGTCCAAGCCCAAATCAAGTTGTGGATTCCCTTGTTCTGGAAGTAATCAAACATGGTCTGCCAAAGCTTTTTGTAAGTTTCGGCACCATCATATCCCCACCAGAACCAGGACTTACCCCAGCTGGCACCTGATTTCAGACAGGCATTACCGGCAGCCTCATGGAAAGGACGCCAAACGGCAACAACGCCTGCATCCTGCAACTTCTGCAGAACTTCCACCACCTTGTCCATCTCCTGATAGAACCATTTGTTCTCCCAAGAGCCAGCAGTAAATACGTTGGCTGCTTTGAAGGATGTTTCTGAAGGCTTGCAGGTCACACCGCTACCATCTGTTCCTGGAACTGTGCTTTCTGTCTTAGGCACGTTGAAGTGCCACATCAGCGATACCAGTCCGCCCTGGTCTGCCCAGTTGGTGACAGGAGTGATGTCGTTATAGTTGATCCATCCGTTGGAACCCTGCTTAGGAACATAGATATGGATAAAATCATAGCAGTTCATGGCAGGGTATTTGCCTGTTGCCTTATAAATCTTATCAGCCTCTTTGGTGTTCCAGTTAACGTCTGCCATGATTGAAGAGATGGTCTTGCTGCCATAATTCAGCTGCAGATATTTGTAGAGACGCTTGGTCTTTTCTGTAGCAGCAGGGTCAGCGAGATTTACATCTTTCACTTCGCTTTCGTGATAGATAGAGAAGGAGATGTTATTGATGTCGTTGATGTCGTAGGTTTCGAAAGCACCGCATTCTTCCATTCCTGTCATCACGAATCCTACCTTTCCGTCTGCTGTATGAGTGATTTTGGAAACAGGAGTCTTTCCGTCTGCTGTCAGATCCCAGGCTTGCGATGTTCCGTTTCTCATGTTGATGGTCAACTTGTCCCCCTTAGTCTGTGCCAAGGCAGTGAATGAAATCATTACTGCCAGGAGTGAGAGTAATATTTTTTTCATTGTCTTGCTACTTTGATGGATTTGTTATTGATTTTGATAATATATACGCCGTGGGTCAGTTCATCCAGTGAGATGATGGTCTTGTCGCCGGCGAGGATAGGAGAGAGGCTTACTGCCTTTCCGTCGAGAGCGAAGGCGCTCACCTTGTTGTGGGTTCCATCCACGATGATGCGGTCACCTTCGAAGGCAAACTTACTGTTGGTTTCAATTTGCTGGATGCCCGTGGTGGTACCGTAGGTGAAGGTAGAAACCTTCCACAGTTCATAACTGGCGGTAGTGGCAGTGGAAGTCACGGTCATCTTGTCATTTCCGAAGGTCACTTCCGGTAGAGTGCTCAGTGCAAACTCTATCCTGCTTCCATCGTTGAATGAAACAAACAGCGACTTGCCATCGGCAGCTTTGGCTGAGATGCAGCTGAGAGCTACCAGTAAGGATAATGCTATTTTCTTCATATCGGATTAATGTTTTGGTTAAAATCAAAAATGTGGCGCAGTTAATATAACTACGCCACAAATTTACAAATTATATTTCACATAAATGCGTTTTTTATGTTAAATATTTCTATCTTATGGAAGGATGGCAATCTTGGTTACATTCTTCAGGTCGCCCTGGAGGATGAATGCAGTATCACCCCAACCGTCAGAGATGCTGTTCACGGCTTCCATCATGGCTGCATCGAATACTTTTACAATGCAATCCTTATTACCATCCCAGTCTGATACAGTATCAATAGCGCCCCAGTTGGCGTTGTTGATCTGAACCTGACCGGTAGCTCCTGCTTCTTTATAGAAGAGCATCTTGGAACCTACCTTGACACCCAACTTGATGAGGTCTGCCTTCATGATACGGAAACGACCGGTGTCATCCCAAGTGAAGTTGTATGGATACTTGATGGCGCTGTTGTCAATGTTGGTTGTGATAGTAGCGATATCCTTTTCTGCAGGAACTACCTTGAACTCAGGACCTTCAATCTTGTTGCCGTCTGGGTCTTCCATCACGATCTTGTAGGTACCAACTTCTGCATTGGCAGGAACCTGGCATACAATCTCTGTGTTGGTGCGAGATGTATAGCGGTTTACCTTGTAAGAACCGATGTAGAGGTTCTGGATGTTCTGGAAGTTCTTGCCAGTGATGGTAATTTTTGAACCTGCGATAGCCTCACCTGGTGTAACAGATGCAATAGCTGGATCTGTTGCTGCCTTAATGCTCAATTGACCATCGATGTTGACAGTAGTACCATTCTTTAGGTTGAGCTTGAAGCCTGAACCGGCGCAGGCTGTAGGAACTGTCACTGCGATGGCATTGGCGGTACCCTTGAAGTCGGTTACGGTCTGCTCTACATCGCCAGGGAAGGTGACGCTAGCTACGAGGTCGAGGTCTGTACCCTTGATGATGGTCTTCTCGCCAGCTGTGATGGCTGCTGGTGTGCAAGAAGTTACGGTTGGCTTAACCAATTTATAGGCTACTGTTACAGTCTTGCCATTATCAAGACTCAAAGTGATGTCGCCTTCCTGTGCATCCTCTGGTACTGTAGAAGTAACCTTTGTTGTCTCAACCTTGTTAAGTTTAGATTCCTTGGCGTTAGGGAATGCGATACCTGTAATCAGATCCATATCCTTACCGCTGATAGTTATCTCTTCACCATTCTTGATAGGGGAAGGAGTTGCAACGAGCTGACTAGGAACTACGGTTGTAATCTCACCGAAAGAAATTCTTATACCGCTTTTTGTTACAGCTGTAATTTCACCGTCTGCTACCTTTGAAGAGATAACGAAGGTAATCTCAGAAGCTGTTTGTGACTTGAAGTCAGCTGCTTCTACGGTTGCACCATTCAACTCAATACTTGCAATCTGGTCAAGTGAAGTACCTCTGAGGACCTCTGTTTCACCAGCCTTGATGAGAGACTTACCGATAGCATTGTTTGCATCGATTTCAGGAGCATTGATACTTAAAGCACCTTCAGAATACATATAGTTGTTTCCATCGCTAATCTGGAATCTGCCTTCTCCTGCTTCTGCTGGGATAACCAACTGAATCTGATAGCGTGTCTGAGATTTAAAACTCTCGGCATCCATAGTGTAGCCATTAGCAAAAATAACAGATGTAATGTTGTTGAGGTAATCGCCTTCGAGGGTGAGGACGTCTCCAACATTTCCTACCAGGTTTTCCTTGTTTTCACCTACGTAGAAACCTGTGAATTTCAAATTCTCAATGTATGTGATTGGGGTAAGTGTCTTGATTTCACCATTCTTGGCGGTCTTCAATGTAACAATACCTGGTTCACATTTTTCTGCAGGAACTTCAATATTGATTTCTGAGTTTTTTCCTGATGTAACAACATTAATGCTGGTAATAGCTTCTGCACCAGGAAGATCTATTTCTGTAATCTGGTCAAGATTGGCTCCCTTGAAAGTAAGGACACCCCCACGGAGTACAGGGTTTGGACCGTATGATAATACAGATATTTCATTGCCATACTGGTCGGTGTTCAAGTCATCACGGTCGCATGATGTGAACGCAAATGTACTGCATATCAGTAGCAGAACCAACCAGAGGAAAGATTTATTATGTCTTTTCATAATGATTGACGTTTATTGTTTTTGTTTGTTTGCAGTGCTGGCAGTTGGATGGCTGCCAGCATCAGCAAATTTTATTCATTGATAGGGCAAACACGAATGTTATCAACGCAAATTGTTGGTGAGCATTCTACAGTAGCCTCTTTGTATGGTCCTGTATAGAGGAACATGGTCATACCTGTGAGATTCTCAAACTTCAAACCACCCAATTTGTTTCCATATCTGTCGTATGCAAATTCTGATAATGGAATAGAAACAGTCTGCCAGTTTCCTGAAGTGCTGAATGTGTTGTTGGTTGCTCCATACCATGGAGTCCAAAGTGCACGTGGAAACTTGTCATCTGCAAGATAGTTGTTGTTGCCTGTTGAGTATGTTACCTGGTCGTTACCGGTAAAATATACCTGTAATGACAAGCCTGTCCAATCATTAGGAATGTTAACCTCAAACTTCACTTGCATGTTGTCAACATCATCCCATTTCATCAGCGAGTTCAACTCAGGATAACCTGCAGCCGGCTCTGGCCAGTAGTTGAATGAGTATTCATCTTCAGCCCATGAATCGAAATTAACGGTCTTGCCTCCTAAGTAGTAGTAATTTCCGTCAAGAGGCTGAACTCCTTCAACATCATTCCTCATACGGTTACCATTTTGAATTCCATCACGCCAGCCATGACCTGTTGCTATTGCGTCATCTCCGTCATTATCCCAGTCGAAGAGTATGCAGCGGTCGTCACGGAAATAGAACTTAGACTTACCTTTTCCATACATGCTTTCTACTGTGACAAATCCTTTCTGTGCACCTTCTGGTACCACAAAAGTAACGGCACTCTTGGAAATGCTCTTGAAATCTGTAACATCTACGTTGCCTGGGAATGTGATTTTAAGATGAGCATTCTCGTAATCCAGCAGGTAGTCACCTTTCAGGGTTACGGTTTCGCCATCTTTTGCAAACTCATTGCTCAATGATGTTACCAACGGTTCTGGTACGAGCGTCTTGAAGTCATATTCAGTACACTCACCATCCTTGTTGTACATGTAGATCTTATTGGTAGGATTGTCAGTAAGAGTCTTTGGTACATCTACAATCAAGGTATGGTCTGTAATCATACTTGTATTCAAAATGGCTTGCTGGTCGTTGAAGAGCATTTTTGTTATACTTCTCAAGTTGTTACCGACCAGGCAGATACTTGTACCCATGTATGCTCCAGTTAACATGGAATCTTTCTTGGTTACATCGCACAGGCGAACGTAATCAATAGAAGGAGTTCCACCAGCTATTTCATATTTGTCAGGCTCATCCACACAACTTGTGATACTGAGACCTGTAAAAGCTGTAGCTCCAAGAAGCATGATACTTAATATTTTATTATTTAGCTTCATAATTGTTCTGTTTTTGAGGTTTCTTATATTAATAAGTAAACTGAGAAATGTCAACATGCTGTGGTGCCTCCAGCAAATGAGGGTTCATGGTTGCATCTTCTGTAGGGAATGGGATGGTAAAACTGCTCATCTGAACGTTCTGATGCTTACCAGGATCATCATTGTATCTTACATCGCTGTTCAAGTTCCAAGGACCATCATAGCTACCCTTGTTGTACCATGTCTCATAGAGCGCATTCAGACCATAATACTCATTTCTCTTCTGTGCGTTCAACTCAGCAATTGTTGCATCAGGATCGAAGTAGTATCTGCGTACGTAATCATACCAGCGATCGCCCTCAAGTGCTAACTCCAATCTGCGCTCCTTCCATACATCTTCGAAACTGATAGATGTTGGGCGTTCGTATGTAGATACCGCACGGTTGCGAACTTTGTAGAATGCATCAATGGCAGATGCATCTGTTGTTGAGCCTGCATTGCCAATCTTGGCTTCTGCATAGATGAGATAAACATCTGCAAGACGTAACAGCTGAGTATAGTTACCATAAGCCGCCACATCAAAGTCGCAGCCTATATGCAAGTTATGGTCGGCTTTATCACCAACAAGATGCTTTGCACATTGTGCTCCTGTTGGACTCTGGAGTTCTCCGTTACCTTGGTGCTTCTCGTATCCTTTATATACGTGCTTCAGGAAATCGAAACCGCCACAGTCTGTGTAGAAATAGTCGTATTTATCACCAGCCATAATCATGGTAGCCTTACGGCGGATGTCGGTGTTGTTTCTAGTCTGGCTTGTTGGATTATCTCCGAAAGCTTCTATCAGGTCTACTGATGGACCAGCCCATCCTCCCCAGTTGTTACCTGTTTCATCGAAACCCGAAATAGCGAGGTCACTTTGAAGTGAGTTTTGAGATGTCCAAGGGTCACGTGTGGCACGCCAGTGCCATGCGATGAGTGATTCAGAACCTTTGTATGCGCTGTAGAACATTGCTGGGAAATTGGCTGCAGGTTCCAAACTTCTGCCACTATTGTCTATAACATCCTTTGCATATTTGGCAGCGTTGTCAAGATCTTCCTGGTTGCGCTGGTGATTGGTGGTCTTGATGTATGCCACACTTCCCTGTTCGTAAGTTGTAGTTGCTGGATCGAAACCAGACTTTGTCAGGTAAACCTTGGCAAGCAAGCCTTCTGCGCTGTATTTATCAATACGTCCAAGACCTGTAGGATCTTTTTCCGGTAACAGTTCAATGGCTTTTTTCAAGGTCATGATGATGTAATCGTATACATCCTCTATGTTGGCCTTATACTGGTCATTGTATGTACCGGCACCGATAATGTCTGTGTTATTATGGATGATTGGCACTGCACCGAATGTACGTACAAGATAGAAGTATGCCATAGCTTTCCATGTCAGGCATTCTCCCATACATGCACTCTTAACGCTTGCGCTTGCGCTGGCACCTTTCAGTTTATCATAAATGGTGTTGGCGTAGGCATTGACTGTCCAAAGTGAATAAGACATATCTTTCAGGTTGGCATTATTGGCAGATACGTTACAGTTCCAGTATTGAGTATCTTCACTTCCCCACCAATAATAGTTTCCTGACATAACTTCACCAACTTTGAAGAAACCTCTTTGGAAATCATACCATGGCATACTGTACAGAGAATTGGCGCCTTGATAGCACTCTGCATCACCATTATAGAACGTGTCTGCATTGTAGTTGGAATTGTCTGGCTGATCCAGAAAGTCCCCGCAAGAAGACAAGCTGAGACCCAAGACGAATGCGCAAACGGCCGTTTTATATATATTGTATTTTTTCATAATTGTTTATTCTTTTGTTATTTAATTAGAAAGCAAGGTTGATACCGAAAGAATATACCGTTGGTGAAGGATAACGTCCGTTATCTACACCGAAGCTGTATCCCTGTGAATCGGATGTACTTGCACCTACTTCTGGATCATAACCGTCGTAACCGGTAATAGTGAAGAGGTTCTGTATATTTGCATATACTCTCAAACTCTCAATATGAAGGTATCTTGCATACTTTTTAGGCAATGTATAACCTAAAGTGATATTCTTCATTCTCAAGTATGATCCATCTTCAACATATCTGTCACTGATAACGCTAGAGTTTCCGGCTGGGTCACCGATAGCAAGACGTGGAATGTTGGTTCCTGCGTTTACTACATAGATGTTGTCTACGTCATCATACCAGTTGTATACGGTATTGGCATTGTTGCCTTTATAACCATTACTGTAGTCCTTGTTCGGATCAATTGGAGCCAGTACGGCATGATTCTTGACACTTGCACTCTGGTTTACCCAGGCATTGTTCATCTTGCTCATGCTGATATTCAGGTAGTTCATAACCTTGTTTCCTACAGAACCGCTGACGAACAATGTCAGGTCGAAGTCCTTATAACGGAATGTGTTGGTCCAACCAAATGTATATTTAGGCTGTGGATTACCGATGTAAGTCTTGTCGTAATCGTCGATAACTCCATCAGGCTTTCCGTCAGGACCTGAAATATCCTTAAACTTGATATCGCCTGGCCATACGGTTGTTCCCTTATTCAGGGCTCCTTCCTTGTAGCTCTTAGGCTTAGGAGAGTTTTTGATATCTTCAAAATCCTTGTATACGCCATCGGTCTGATATCCCCAGAATTGATAGAGAGGTTTGCCGATGTTACTTACACAGACCACGTCGTTCCACTGGCCATAACCAATGATGTTGGCATTGGTTGTGCCGCTGAGACCTACCAGTTTGTTCTTGTTCCAAGAAATGTTGAACTCTGTATCCCAAGAGAAGTTCTTGTTAGCAATAGGATGAGCGTTTACTGCCAACTCGAAACCGGTGTTCTTGATCTTACCGTAGTTACCCCAAGGTGCATTAAGACGTGAAGAATCATTGCCTTGAGTACCCATATATGAAGGCAACTGTAAAGGCATCAGCATATCGTTGGAAACCTTGTTGTACCAGTCGAGAGTGAAACCAATCTTATCATTGAAGAGTCCAAGATCGAGACCGATATTGGTCTGTTCCTGAGTTTCCCACTTGATAGAAGTGTTTGGAATGTTGGTAGGACGGTATGCTACGCTTGTTTGACCAACAAGGAACTTGGTTACGGTAGTACCCCATTTGTAAGCACCGATATTGGCATTACCAGTCTGACCCCAGCCAATACGAATCTTACCATTGCTCAACCATTTACCTGCGATGCTCTTGATAAACTTCTCGTTAGAGAAACGCCAGCTTGCTGCGAATGAGTGGAATGAAGCCCAACGGTTTTCAGGACCGAAGTTAGAACTTCCGTCACGACGGAATGTATATGTTGCTAAATAACGGTCATCGTAGTTGTATGTCTCACGTGTAAAGAATGATGACATTGTTGTAACACCGAAACCAGACTTGATACTAGGAGTGCTGGAACCCAAAGATGGCAAATGGATCATATTGTTTGGCAAATTAGAGTTTGACTGATAGGTATAATCCCAGTCACTACGCCAAGCTTCCTGACCCAGCATGGCTGTGAAAGAATGCTTTTTGATACTTCCATTATAAGTAATGTAGTTCTTAAACTGCCAATACTTGCTTGTATTCTTCTGCCAGCTTGCAAAGTTTGTGTCCTGGTTCCAGTTGCCTAAGTGCATAGTAGGTGTAAAGACCTCTGCATCACTCCATGACAAGTCGTAACCCAACTCTGTATGCCAGGTGAGGTTCTTTATAGGAGTAATGTCTGCAAAAATGTTACCGGTCAGCTTGTTACGCTTCATGGTGATATCCTTGCTCAAAGCCTGTGCAATAGGGTTTGGTGAAGACCAGCCGTCACGTACTACAGATGTATAGTTTCCGTCTACGTCATAGATTGCAATATCTGGAGGTGTAGTCAATGCGTATGTAATAACACCTTCTGTACCATCAGCATGGAGCAGGCGCTCCTTGGTTCTTGTGTATGTAGTATTCATACCTATCTTGAACCATTTCTTCAGTTGAGCGTCCAGATTGGCACGTACGTTCAAACGCTTGAAGTTAGAACCGATGATAGTACCATCCTGATCCATCATACCGCCACTAACATAGTACTTAACCTTCTCTGTACCACCTTGTGCAGCAACCTGATGCTGGTGCTGGAAAGCTGTGCGGAATACAGCGTCCTGCCAGTTGGTTCCTCGACCCAAGATAGATGGGTCTGAGAAATCAGGACGTGCCTGATCCTGTGAAATCCATCCGTTGTTTACAAAATCATTATAATATTCTGAGAATTCACGAAGATTCAGAATGTCAATACGCTTTCCCTGGTATTGCCATGCAGCCATGCCGTCGTATGTAAATTTTGCTTCTCCAATCTTACCCCGTTTGGTTGTGATAAGTACAACACCATTTGCACCCTGGGCACCATAGATGGCTGTAGCAGAAGCATCCTTCAGAATTTCCATACTGACGATATCGGCAGGGTTGATAGTTGACATTGGTGATACGGTAGAAACAGAACCATTTCCTAAGGCATCTCCCAAACCTAATGAACCGCCGCTTGAACCGCCGCCCTGGAAGATGACACCATCAATGACATAAAGTGGTTCTGCACCGGCATTGATTGTTGACTGTCCGCGAACTCGGATTGAGGTAGAAGAACCTGGAGCACCTGAAGTCGCTACAGATGTAACACCGGCAACGCGACCTTGGAAACTCTGGTCTAAGTTTGTGATAATAGAACCTTTGATTTGGTCTTCTCCCATGGAAACAGAAGCTCCTGAGATGTCGCTCTTCTTCATGGTACCATAACCTACAACTACCACCTCGTCAAGACTGTTGTCGTCTTCTACCAAAGTGATGTCGTACTTGCTTTGGCCTCCTACTTTGAAAGTTTTGGTAACATAGCCTACGTAAGTTACTTCTACAGTCTGTCCGGCACCTACATTCAGTGTGTAGTTACCATCAAAGTCTGTCACTGCGGCATTTTTTGTGCCTTTCACTTTTACTGTTGCACCGATGATAGGACCCATTGCATCGGATACGTTACCAGTAATCTTCTTGGTCTGTTGCACAGCCTGATTCGTTGTGATCTGGGCTGCGAAAGTTTGCTGAGGGGAGATGCCGAGAAGACTCAGGGCAGCTACACTAGCAAGCAACTTTTCTCTACTTTTAAAGTTCATACAATTTTTGTTAGTTGGTTAAAACAGTTTGGCTCTTTCACTTATATGATCGATACGGGAAAGAATCCAAAACGGATTAGTGCTCTCTGATTATTCCTTCGTCATCTTTTTCTGATGAGAAGAAAGGGCTAGAGGCTAGAGCTCTAGGTTGCATTTGCTTTTTTCATTGTTGTGATTATATTTATTTGTTTTATATTGTTTATTCTAAACCTTTAGGCTATTTTGTAAATCTGCTGCAAAGATAGCTATTTTTTGCAAAATAGCTTGTACATATTTTGCTGATTACTAATAC
>JAJXBQ010000333.1:0-2465 GCA_021640525.1 Segatella copri | reverse complement strand
GGTAAGAAATTCTTCACATTGGGTATCAATGATGATGTTACATTCTTGTCCTTAGATCGTGCTGAAGGCGTAGAAGTTGAAACTCCTGGTTTGACTGAATGTAAATTCTGGGGCTTCGGTTCTGACGGTACTGTAGGTGCGAACAAATCCGCTATCAAAATCATCGGTGACCACACTGACATGTATGCTCAAGCATACTTCGACTACGACTCCAAAAAATCTGGTGGCGTAACAATGTCTCACCTTCGTTTTGGTAAAAACCCAATCAACTTGCCTTACTTGATTACTGAACCTCAATTCGTAGCATGTCACCGTCAATCTTATGTACATGAATACGACTTGATTCGCGGCATCAAAAAAGGCGGTACATTCTTATTGAACTGTACTTGGTCTCCTGAAGAATTGGATGAACATTTACCTGCTAAATTACGTCGTCAAATCGCAGAAAAAGAATTGAACTTCTACATCATCAACGCTGCGAAAATCGCTTCCGAAATCGGTTTGGGCGGCCGTATCAACATGGTAACTCAAGCTGCATTCTTCAAATTGACTGAAATCATCCCTGTAGATGATGCTGTTAAATACCTTAAAGAATCCGTAGTAACTTCTTACGGTAAAAAAGGTCAAAATATCGTTGACATGAACAATGCTGCTATCGATCAAGGTGTTAACGCTTTGGTAAAAGTAGATGTTCCTGCTAGCTGGAAAGACGCAGTAGATGATGGCAATCATGCAGTTAAACCTGGTTGCGAATCTTGCCCATCCTTCGTTCAAAATATTGCACAACCAATCAATGCACAAGCTGGTTATGATCTTCCTGTATCCACATTTGCTGGTTACGAAGATGGTACATTACCTGCTGGTACTGCTAAATTCGAAAAACGCGGTCCTGCATTGTTCGTTCCAAAATGGTTACCAGAAAACTGTATCCAATGTAACCAATGTTCCTTCGTATGTCCACATGCTACAATTCGTCCAATCTTGGCAACTGAAGCAGAAGTGGCTGCAGCTCCAGAACATTTCGATACAATCCCTGCATTGGGCGCTAAAGACCTTCAATTCCGTATCGCAGTATCCCCATTAGATTGCTTGGGTTGCGGTAACTGTGTTGATATCTGTCCAGCTCCTAAAGGCAAAGCTATCGTAATGACTTCCATCGATTCCGAAATCGAACAAGCTGAAGCATGGAACTACGGTGTTAACCTTCCTGTAAAAGAAAACCCTATGAAGAAGGAAACTGTTAAAGGTTCCCAATTCGAACAACCATTGTTCGAGTTCTCCGGTGCTTGCGCAGGTTGTGGTGAAACTCCTTACGCTAAATTGTTAACTCAATTGTTCGGCGACCGCATGATGATTGCCAATGCAACTGGTTGTTCCTCCATCTGGGGTGCTTCCATGCCTGCATCTCCATACACAACTAACCAACAAGGTCAAGGTCCTTCTTGGGCAAACTCCTTGTTCGAAGATAATGCTGAGTATGGTTATGGTATGTACATCGGCGTTAAGAAAATTCGTCAACAATTAGTAGAATTAGCTTCTAAAGCTGTAGAAACTGCTACAGGCGAATTGAAAGAAGCTTTGGAACAATGGATTGAATTTGCTAACCTTGGTGCAGCAACTCGTCAACGTTCCGAACGTTTAGTAGCAGCTATCGAAGCTGAAGGTGCTACAACTCCAGAATTGAAAGAAATTCTTGAGAAAAAACAATTCTTGATCAAACGTTCCCACTGGATCTTCGGTGGTGACGGCTGGGCATACGATATCGGCTTCGGTGGTGTTGACCATGTATTAGCTTCTGGCGAAGACATCAACATCTTCGTATTCGATACTGAAGTATACTCCAACACTGGTGGTCAAGCTTCCAAATCCACTAATATCGCAGCAGTTGCTCAATTCGCAGCTTCTGGTAAACGTACTAAGAAAAAAGACCTTGGCATGATGGCTATGTCTTATGGTTATGTATACGTAGCACAAGTAGCTATGGGTGCAGATAAAAACCAATTGATGAAAGCTGTTGCAGAAGCTGAAGCATATCCAGGTCCATCCTTGATTATCGCTTACAGCCCATGTATCAACCATGGTATCAAAGCTGGTATGGGTAAAGCTCAAGAAGAACAACGTAAAGCAGTTGCAGCTGGTTACTGGGATCTTTACAGATACAACCCTCAACTTAAAGAAGAAGGTAAAAATCCATTCTCCTTGGATTCCAAAGAACCAACTGAAAACTTCCAAGACTTCCTTAAAGGTGAAGTTCGTTACGCTTCCTTGGCTAAAGCAGCTCCAGATGTTGCAGAAGAATTGTTCGCTAAAACTGAACAAGACGCTAAAGATCGTCGCTTAAGCTACGTTCGCTTACAAAAAGGTTTCGAAGACGTAAAATAATTCGTTATTTAACGACTAAGAACTAATAAGAGGCACCCTTTCGAGGGTGCCTCTTTTGTATATAAATTTAGTTTTCTAAATAT
>JAJXBQ010000332.1:0-2469 GCA_021640525.1 Segatella copri | reverse complement strand
TAGTAGATTTGAAGATGCCGTAGCTCTCTATAACTTTGATATAGAGTTGAGAGATTTGATGTTCAAGGCTGTTCAACGATTAGAGATTGCTTTGCGCACAAATATTATACAAGAGTTCTCTTTGGCACATGGACCATTTTGGTTCTTTGATACAAGCCTTGCTGACGATGAGCACAAGTTTATTGAGAATATGAACTCCATAGACCGAGAGCTTCAGCGTTGTAAAGAGGACTTTATCAAGGAACATAGGCGCAACTATGACACGTTTCAAGCATGTTTTGTTGAATTGCAGTTCTATTTTTGCAGTGATATATTGTTAATAATCAGAAAAATGCTTGTTTTCTGAAATATTATCTGTATCTTTGTACATTAATTATTAAGAGTAAGATTATGGCTTCAAAGAGATATCCTTTGGGAATACAAACGTTCTCCGAAATCGTGAAGGGGAATTACTTCTATGCTGACAAGACGGCTATCGTCTATCAGCTGGCTCATTATGCCAAGTTTCATTTTCTGAGTCGCCCACGTCGATTCGGAAAATCCTTGTTTGTATCTACCCTCCAGGCTTATTTCGAGGGTAAGAAAGAACTGTTTAAGGGCCTTGCCATCGAACAGATGGAGAAGGAATGGACGGCATATCCTGTCATCCACCTGGATCTGAGCTGTGGTAAGTATTATAGTTTGGAGAATACATATTCAATTCTAAACGGAATACTAGAAGTGGAAGAGAAAAAATATGGTTTAAAAGTTAATCCAATAGATGAGAAGTCTTTTGGAGGTCGTCTTAAGAACATCTTGCTTGCAGCAGCTGCTCAAACAGGTAAACAAGCAGTCGTTCTCATCGATGAATATGATGCTCCAATGCATGATTCTGTCAGTGACGAAGACTTACAGAAGACCATCCGCAACATCATGAGAGATTTCTTCAGCCCCTTGAAGCAGCAAGAGGGAAACATCCGCTTTGTATTCATCACAGGTATCTCCAAGTTTAGTCAGCTCAGCATCTTTAGCGAGTTGAACAATCTCAAGATTCTCACGTTGAAGGATGAATACAGTAGCTGTTGTGGTATTACCAAGAGTGAATTGACTCAGTATTTCCGTGAGGGAATCGAGGAGATGGCTGAGTATAATGGACTCACTTATGAGGAGACCTTGCAGCAACTCAAGCAGCATTATGATGGCTACCACTTCAGTATCAATAGCGAGGATATCTTCAATCCTTACAGCATTATCAATGCTTTGGATGATAAGGAGTTTAATAGCTATTGGTTTACATCTGGTACGCCTACGTTTCTCGTGGAGTTGTTGCAGCAGAAGAATTTGGATATGCTCAATCTGGACGATCTGTGGATACAGGCTTCACGTTTTGATACACCTACGGAAAAGCTTGCTGATCCTATTCCTGTCCTTTTCCAAAGTGGCTACCTTACCATTAAAGGATATGAGAAGAAAGGCAAGTTGTATCATCTCTGTTTCCCAAATCAAGAAGTAAGACAAGGTTTCTCGGAAAGTCTCGTCAGGTATTATTCTGCGCAAGACATGAACAGATATGATGCCATCGTGTATGCTTATTCCAAGAATGTGCTCATCAATGATGACATGGAAGCCTTTATGCCTCATTTGAAGGCATTCTATGATAAGTTCCCATATACGATTATCAACAATAATGAGCGTCACTATCAAGCCGTGATATTCACCATCTTCACCATGCTTGGCGAAGATGTGAAGGTGGAGCATACCACTTCGGATGGAAGAATAGACCTTGTGCTCAAGACGGATAAGAGTATCTTTATCTTTGAGTTGAAATATAAGAAGTCTGCCGACATCGCCATGGCGCAAATCAGCGATAAGAACTATGCCAAGGCTTTTGCCGATGATGGCCGAAAGGTTGTGAAAGTGGGTATTAACTTCTCGGAAAACCAGCGAAGTATAGAGGATTGGGTGATAGAATAAATGAAATAGAAGAAAGTTGGTGACATTTATCAGGTGTATGTCACCACACTATATAGATAAAAATATGCTTGAACTAGGGCGGTAACTCGATTTTTTAGGTAGTTACCGCCCCATTTCAAGCATATTTTGTTCTTTTGTACAGTCGCAGAACTTAGATAATCACCGCCGTTCCGCTGCATGTTACCATCAGCATGGAGCCGCTTTTTCCTACGGTTTCGTAATCCAGGTCGATGCCCACGATGGCGTTGCAGCCCAGGGATGCGGCACGGTCGGCCATCTCTCTGAGGGCTGTATCCTTAGCCTCGCGGAGGGTGCTTTCGTAAGAACCGCTTCTGCCGCCGATTACATCACGGACACTGGCAAAGAAATCCTTTACAAAGTTGGTACCGATGATGGTTTCGCCGGTCACTACGCCACGGTATTCACGGATAGGGTGGCCTTCTATGGTTGGAGTGGTACTCAAAATCATAATCTTTTCCTTTCTTTTTTATGTTATTATCAATGTTATTTATAGCT
>JAJXBQ010000331.1:0-2475 GCA_021640525.1 Segatella copri | reverse complement strand
TATCTTTGCGCACGTCTTTATCTTTCAATACCGTTTTTCCATGCAGAAACTCGACCTTTCAGAAATAAAATCCTTAATACACAATATATAATATATGTATAGCAAAGAAGAATTACAAGCAAAGAGTGTCGTTCAGTTGAAGGACATTGCCAAGGAACTTGGAGCCAAGGTAAAGAAGAGCGATAACAAGGGAACTATCGTCTACGCCATTCTCGACGCCCAGGCAGAACAGCCAGCTCCTGAAGCAGCCCCTAAGCGCAAGCGCACCCGCATTGCAACCAAGAAAGAAGACCGTGTTTATTCCGTACACGGCAATGAAGGAGAGAATTTCGACGTGCAGAAGAACCAGGTATTGGGTCCTAACGGCGGCGAGACTGCTCCTCAGGCTATGAGCGAAACTGCCCCAGCCCCAGCGGTTGAGGAAGAAATCCGGTTCAGCCCGGCAGAGCAGAGTTTCCAATCATCTGCCCAGAAGCAGACTCTAAACCAATCAGGCGAAGACATCGAGGCTCAGGTACTTGCCAACTTCCCGAAACACCGCGGCAGAAGAAGCAAGGCTGAACTCGAAGCCATTGCAGAAGCCAGAGCAGCTGCCATCAGAAAGCATCAGGCGGTAAAAGCCGAGCTAGAAGCGCAGATGGCGAAAGATGCACAGGAGACGGCTAACCAGCAGGCTGCTACTGAGGCAGAACAGCCGGAAGAGGCAACAGCCGATAACCAGCAGACTGCTCCTGAGCAGGCAGCACCTGAGCAAGCTGCCGTTCCTGAAGAGCAGTTCTCTGCCGGAAACGCTGAGAGCGCTAACATCAGCGGCGATTTGCAGGCGATGCTCCAGGCTAAGATGAATGCACAGAACGCAGCAGCAGCTCCAGCTCCGGCAGCCGCTCCGGCTCCAGCTGAGGAGGCAAAGGAAGAAGCTACTGAAAAAACTGCAACCGATAAGAAACAGGAGTCAGCTCCTATCCACTATACTGAAGGTATGAAGGTAGAACTCGATGCAGACGGAACCTGGAAGGGTGATCCGGGCGATGGAACCGATTTCATCCCGGTAGTCGACATTCCTATCGAAGACCAGGCAGCCATTCCTACTGTCGACATCTTCGACCGTCCTACCACTCCACAGACTTCTCACCAGCACACACCTGCTGCTGCCCCTGCAGCCAAGAACAAGCAGGAAGCACCAGCCTACGATTTCAGCAATCTCGTGAAATCCAACGGTGTGCTCGAAGTGATTTCAGAGGGCTACGGATTCCTGCGCAGCAGCGATTACAATTACCTTTCTTCACCGGACGATGTTTATGTAGCATCCAGCTTCGTCAAGAAGTTCGGTCTGAAGACTGGCGATGTCATCGAGTGCAAGGTGCGTCCACCTCACGAGGGCGAGAAATACTTCCCGCTCACCAGCATCATCAAGATCAATGGCCGTGACCCGTCAGAGGTTCGTGACCGTGTTCCTTTCGAGCACCTCACCCCACTCTTCCCTGATGAGAAGTTCAATCTCTGTGGCGACCGCCGCACCACCAATCTCAGCACCCGCATCGTAGACCTCTTCTCGCCAATCGGTAAGGGTCAGCGTGCGCTCATCGTGGCTCAGCCTAAGACCGGTAAGACCATCCTCATGAAGGATATTGCCAACGCCATCGCAGCCAACCATCCTGAGGCTTACCTCATGATGCTGCTCATCGACGAGCGTCCTGAGGAGGTTACCGACATGGCACGCACCGTGAATGCAGAGGTTATCGCCTCTACCTTCGACGAGCCAGCAGAGCGCCATGTCAAGATTGCCGGAATCGTGCTCGAGAAGGCTAAGAGAATGGTAGAATGCGGACACGATGTTGTCATCTTCCTCGATTCCATCACCCGTCTCGCCCGTGCCTACAACACCACAGCTCCTGCATCTGGTAAGGTGCTTACCGGTGGTGTAGATGCAAACGCCCTCCAGAAGCCTAAGCGTTTCTTCGGTGCTGCGCGTAACATCGAAGGCGGCGGTTCGCTCACCATCATCGCTACTGCCCTCATCGATACAGGTAGTAAGATGGATGAAGTCATCTTCGAGGAGTTCAAGGGAACCGGTAACATGGAGTTGCAGCTCGACCGCTCACTCAGCAACAAGCGCATCTTCCCTGCTGTCAACCTCATTTCTTCGTCTACCCGTCGCGACGATCTGCTGCAGGACAAGACAACGCTCGACCGCATGTGGATTCTGCGCAAGTATCTGTCAGATATGAACGCTATCGAGGCGATGAGCACCATCCACAAGAACATGCAGCATACTCGCAACAACGACGAGTTCCTGCTCTCTATGAATTCATAACCCCTCATCCGGGTTTAACCATACTAGAATATCCGGCAAAAGGCTCCGTTCATCGGCAGTCTCTTTACTAGATATAAAAGAAGAGAGATTTGAAAGAGAAGGGCAAGTTCCATTTCCGGGATTTGCCCTTCGTGCTTTTTTACTGTTTAAAATCATTAAAA
>JAJXBQ010000330.1:0-2502 GCA_021640525.1 Segatella copri | reverse complement strand
TGTGTAGTTTCAGCAAAAGCGAATCTACAACCGAACAGACAAAAACGGAAGAAAAATGAAATATAAAAAGATTATATTAGGCGTAGCCTTGGCTCTGGCCTGCTTCTCTAGCCTGAATGCCAACGCGCTGACCGAAACCAAAGTGAAGAAGACGGAAACTCAGACCGCAGCACCCAACGTTTACTGGACCGACGGCTACGGAAGAGTATCTTATACCACCAACTCTATCATTTCGCCGGTAGTAAAAATTGCCCTCAAAGAGTTTGCGGGCGATATGAAAGCCGTAACCGGATTCGATGCGAAAGAAAAATCAGGTGCTCCGATACAGATTTACCAGCTCGACCAGCTCACCAACAAGGAGTTTTCGGCAGTAGAAAAACTCGGTGCGCCGCTGCATCTTATTATCACCGCAAAGGATGCTTTCTACATCGGTACGAGGAAAGGGAAACTCATCGTTATCGGAAGCAACGCCCGCGGAACGGCTTACGCCATCATGAAACTCTCTGAGCTGGCTGGCGTTTCGCCTCTGGCGGCATGGAACGACCTACAGCCTGCTCAGCGCAAGAGTCTCTATACCCCCGTAGACCAGCAGTGGATAGAGGTTCCGAGAATAGAATTCAGAGGACTTGCCCTGAACAACAGCCAGTGGATGAAACCGCAGAACTACAGCCGCATCGCCCGATTGATGCTGCGCCTGAGAGCCAATACGCTGTGGCAGGTAGACGGCAGGCACGAGGCTGCTTACAACAAGGCTGTGGTAGACAGTTTCGACATCTGCGTGGCGGAAAACTACAAGGTGACGGAGTTCGTGGGCAAGAAGCACAAGAAGAAGCACCGCAAAACCATCGAGAATGTGAAGCTGGTATGCTCGGATGCACAGATGGAAATGAGCAATCTCTCGCCGGGCCTGCTGCTCGAAATGCTCAACAGCAAGGATTATCTGGAGAGCAAGAATGCCCAGCACGGCAAATCGCACCGCTCTGCCGCTCACAACGACGAAGACTGTGCCTGGATAGCCAACATTACCAATCCGAAGCAGTCAACCTTCCAGCTAGCCATGATGATGAACCTGGCGTGGAATAAAAACGCCCTGAAAGCAGGTTGCAAGACGTATATCCAGAACACTCTCAACGCATTCTTTGGCGCCATTACGGGCAAGAAAATCATGCCTCTGATGGAAGAATATTACCGCCTTACCAGCATCCGCCATTCCGCATATATGGCGATGCCTTACGGCGATACTGAGTTTCATTCAGGCGAATTTGGCAACGAACTGGAGCGTTTTCTCTACCGCTACGACCTGTTGAAGGCGAAGACAGAATCCATCGAACGCATGCTGCCTCAGAACCAGAAAGACGGTTTCTTCGAGGTAGTGAAATATCCGATATTCCTGGCTGCCTTCGTAGCCGAAAAGGAACTGGAGGCACAGGAAGCAAGACACATCGCCCGTCCGGGGCTGTTTAATAAAGACGATGAGGCGAAGGCTGCAGCGGCTGTGAGCATCGATGCTTACAACAAACTGAAGCAGCTCAATGCCTACTACAGTCGCATCAGAAACGGCAAATGGAAGAATTTCATCCTTACCAACGGTACAGAGATGCAGGCTCCGCAGATTCCGGGCACACTCCCAGCTGCCGACATCAAGCGGCTGAAAGCAGATGCCTTCGACCGCAGCAACGATCTCAAGCCGCTCTCTGTAGTTACCGGCGACATCATTGCCAAGAATGCCTGGGAATGGAGCAAGGCTACTGAATCGCCGCTTGCCCAGGCTGCCGTAAGAGGAGCCGAGAAGATTACCGTCCGTCCGCTGTTAGGTCACAGCGGCAAGGCTGTGAAATTGCCGAAGGGAGCCAGTCTGAGCTATGATTTCTACAGCGACAAGAGCGGTGATGCGCGTTTCACCATCGCCGTTATTCCTTGCTTCCTAAACGCTGTAAAGGATATGAGGGTGAGTGTGAGTATAGACCGTGGCGAACCGGTAATCTGCCAGCTGAAGGAGGTTTACAACTCAAAGGACTGGAAGTTTGACCTGTGGCGCGGACAGACGCTGAAGAGCTTCTACGTTACGCTGCCTGACGGCAGTCACAACGTAACCATCAAGGCTTTAGACGATAATGTGATGATTGACCAGTGGGTTCTGGATTACGATGTAGACAGAGAATACTACGTATTCCCAGTAGCAAAATAAGAGGCTTTTTATGCTGTTTTCAGGCTTAAATGAAGACCGGGCTGAGGCATAAATGATGGCGGGGCAGAGGCTTAAATGAGGGCTGTCATGAGGTTTTTACGTAGCTTTTCATGAGGATTTTATGATGCTGAAATGTGTTAAGAATCCTAACTCATAGCTTCTTCCCCTGCAACTCTATGACTTATGCCCCGCAAAGCACAGAGACGGGGAAAAAAGAGCGAGGGGTTAACAGGTTAACAGTTAACACCCCAAAAATGCATGGTTCCCCCCACACAAATATAAAAATAAGTATATATATATTATATTATAATAAG
>JAJXBQ010000329.1:0-2509 GCA_021640525.1 Segatella copri | reverse complement strand
GTCATCGGGCATTATCTGAACATAAAACACTATCAGTAAGTTGGAGTCATTACCTCAACTCCCTTATGGATGCTTGCCACGATTCTTGCGGGTATGCTCTCCCCTATGCAATCAGCGGTGAATGGTCAATTAGGTCACTGGTTACAGGATGGTAATGCATGCGCAGTTACCCACTCTCAGTTAATAAACAGCATCGATATCCTCCGGGCTCGCCGGGCAACAGGCCTGATGACCCGCGACAATTACAGAACGGTAAATAACATTACCCTGGGGAAGCATCCGGAGGCGAAACGATGAAACTGGCCCTGACGCTGGAAGCCGACAGCGTTAACGTGCAGGCGCTGAACATGGGGCGCATTGTCGTTGACGTCGATGGTGTTAATCTCGCTGAACTGATTAACAAGGTCGCTGAAAACGGTGATTCACTCCGCGTGGTGGATGAACGTGACTCTACCGAAACACCGGCAACTTATGCCAGCCCTCACCAGTTGCTGTAAGACAATGCAGTGATACAGGGTATAGTGCCATTAACCACAGAAACAGCACTGTTGTCCTGTATTAAGCAGGCAAGAGAAGATGTCCTTACCCTGCGCCATCTGCAGCTTCTGCACCAGAACCGGTGAATCTCACTCAACAGGCTTCATTTCCCCTGACGCCAGCCTGAATACAGCTGGCGTTTTCATTTATAAACAGAAAGGAAAACCGATAATAATGGAATGGACGCCCCTACCATGAAGCAACGGTAGGATATTACTGATAAACCTTCCAGTGGAGGTGCGTTATGGCCGTTTTAACGATTAGCATTGACCTGACAAAAAATGAATTCCAAATCCACGGTCTGGGTAGGAACAGAAAAATCTAAGCTCAGAAAACGGATTAAACGTTCCCTGATGCCCGTATTCTTCGCGAATATGTCTTCCTGTCGGATTGGGATGGAGGTCTGCGCCGGAGCGCGTCATTAGTGAGAATGCTGTCTACTTAGGGGCATAATGTCAGACTAATGCCCGCGATTTGTAAAGCCATATGTGAAAACAAACAAGAATGATATGGCTGCTGCCGAGGCCATCTGTGAAGCCGTTACCCGACCTAATATGCGGTTTGTCAGCATCAAGACGCCTGAGCAGTAGTCATTACTGTCTTTTCATCGTGCCCAGACGGGGTTTGTTAAATCAAGGACTGCGCAGATAAACCAGATCAGAAGATTACTGGCTGAATTTGGCATCGTTCTCCCGCCCGACACTGTAGCGATCAGTCGTCATGTCCCTGCCCTGCTTGAAGACGCGGAAAACTGTTTAACAATGCCGTTCAGACAGCTGTCGTCCTATCTCTAATGAAAATGTGAAACAACTGAGCGTACACATTGAAACCATAGAAGCCGTGAGCAACGAACACGTCGGGAACGACGAACTGTGCAGGAAAATTGCCACCATTTCGGGGATTGCTATTCTTACCACCACTGCAATTGTCAGCACCGGGTAGTATCGGCTTCAAAAACCGGCGTCAGCTTGCTGCATGGCTTGGACTGGTTCCCCGACAGTGCTTCAGCGTAGGTAAAAACACGCTGGGGTCTATCAGTAAACGGGACGATGTCTATATCAGAACGCTACTGTTCCATGGTGCGAAGACAGTGTCAAACGCCAGAAAGGGCAGACAGGTCCAGGAAAGCTGGCTGGGCAGACCAGTCTCGCGGCGGAATAAAAATGTTGCCACCGTAGCGCTGAACAACAAAAATGCCAGAGTGCTCTGGGTATTGCTAACCAACGATAAAGAGATTTCACCAGAAGAAGTGATGGTAGCTGCATATATGTAAATGAAACTACTTCTGTCTGTTGAAAAATAAAACCAACCTACTGATTGCTAAGGATAAACGAGTATTAAAGGCCAGACTGATAAGACCGCGACTAAGTGAACCTGTATCTGACATGGCATAGCTTCGCTAATGTGTCATCATGATTAGGACTAAATCTGTGAATTCCTTTAGGAAGCACGGACACAGGCCAATCTGAGTCCATATGTATGATTGGAATCTTACACAGATGACTTTTTGACACGGGGACTTGGCAAACAGGAGCGACCATGTATGTCAGATATTACAATCTCACTTCCGAAAGAAGTCAACGGGCACGTTATCTGTTCAACCAGAATCCGACACATTCTGGCTATACGAAAGAGCATACTTATGCAAATCTATATGCTTTTCCGGCAACAAGCAGGAATCTCAGCGCTGAGGCAGGAATTAGAGGTAAAAACGCCCTACCGGGCCATGAATCACCCGGTCACTGGAGTAGTAACCAAAGCAGATTTAGCCAGCATGGAACACATATCTTTGGTGAAATGTTGGTTACGGGAAGCTGGAGCGCACAACGTGTTAGTAACCAGTGCGGTTAATAACAATGGAGTTACAGAACTTTTTGCCTTGCAGCATACAGAAGAAGGCTGTTGCTAATTTCGATAGGTTCTCAGATGAGAATGATGACGGTGATACACAGATAAGAATCAATGAGCAATG
>JAJXBQ010000071.1:0-14533 GCA_021640525.1 Segatella copri | reverse complement strand
AATTGGTTCGCGAAATTTACAAAGCCCATTATGAAAATAAACTAGGAGGTACATTATATGGCAATTGCACAAGATGCTTTTTTTATTCCAGATGATATAGCTACAGGATTGGCGACTGGAGTATACCGTAGAATTGGCAGTGTAGTAAGATGGGCAATCGGTCCTAATAAGGGACAAATAGTAAAGCACCTTAAGCCGATTGACCTACCAGCAGCAGAGCAGGCACAGGGCGTTGATGTTAAAGCATTGCAGTTTGTAAAACAGCATAAAAAAGGAACCATAATTGCTGTAGCAGGTGCAGCAGCTGTTGGCACTGGTGTTTGGGTTTATAATAAAGTAAAAAACCATGAGCCAAAGGTAGTGACAGAATTTAGAGCTGCTATAAGGGTGTATATTGAAGCAATTCGAAGTGGCAAAATGGATATTGAAAAGATAAATAATCTCATGGATAAATTAGATGCACTTAAAGCACATAAGGATTATTCTAAAATTAGCATTCAATTAACAACTGAAGAATTGGGAATTTTAGTTGGACGAATCTATGATTACACAATTAAACTCGCAGAGGATAATAATATCAGTTTAACAGATGAGGAACGAAATTTTTCTAAGTCCAAGAGTAGTGATTCAATTATTAATCTGCAGTCTTATCTAAGAACACAGAAACGTATATTTGAAGAAGTGGCATAACAAAGAGCTCCCCATCACTGGATTAGTTTCCAGTGGTGAGGATCCTTTTTACATCTATGGGATTATCCTTCAATCTCAATTTTTAGTCCGGACTTGAGCTCCATAGTGAAGTGGTCCTCCCAGACGATGATTCGCTCAAGCCAGCGCTTTACCAGGGCCTCGTCGAAGGCTTCCAAGTGTGCGGGCTGCTGCTTGATGAAATCCTGCAGTTCATTGATGCGGGCAATCTGTGCGTCTCTGGTAGCAGTGTCAACAGTGCATTTTTCTCGCTGTTCCCGGAGTTTGAAGATCTCGTCGGCAATCTTATCATAGGCCTCTTTGTTATTGGCTTTTTTGAGAAGCTCTTTCTGGAGCTCCTGCAGTCTTTCGTCAATGCCATCAGCGGTTTTTTGCTGAGCACTACGGATCACCTTTGCAATGTTCTGCTGGAGCTGCGCCTGGTAGGTGGACTTATCGCCAAGGAGCATGTTGATGGCCTGAACTACCACATTCTCTAATACCGTCTCATTGACAGTTCTGGCATGGCATTCCTGTCCGGTTGGCTCCAGTCTACTGATGCAGCGCCAGACGATGGATTTGCAACCGCGATTGTTCCAGTGGATTCTACGGAACATTTCACCGCATTCCCCGCAAATGACAATCTGTGCAAAGCAGTGGTTGCAGCTGTAGGAGCGCTTTTTGCCATTAGCGCTTGTATTGACCACTCGCCTGCGTACCAGCTCTTCCTGTACCCGCAAGAAGATGTCCTTCGGAATGATTGCTTCGTGGTTGCCTTCCACATAGTATTGCGGAACGATGCCGTTGTTCTTGACTCTGGTCTTATTCAGAAAGTCTGTAGTATAAGTTTTCTGAAGCAGGGCATCACCGATGTATTTCTCGTTTCGGAGGATCTTGTTGATGGTGCTGGTCCACCATTTTGTTTTGCCAGCGCCGGTGAGAATGCCGTCAGCCTCCAGACCTTTTGCAATCCGGTCCATAGAGTAGCCCTCCAGGTATTCCCGGTAGATTCGCTTTACTACCTCTGCCTGTTCTGGATCGATGATAAGATTTCCATCGGCATCCTTGGTGTAGCCGAGGAAGTGATTGTGATTTACCTGTACCTGGCCATTCTGGTAGCGAAACTGGAGTCCCAGCTTTACATTCTGGCTGAGTGATTGTGATTCCTGCTGAGCCAGGGAAGCCATAATCGTAATCAGGACCTCACCCTTGGCATCCATTGTGTTGATGGCCTCTTTTTCAAAGAAAACGGGAATGTTCTTATCCTTCAGCTGTCGGATGTATTTCAGGCAGTCCAGAGTGTTTCTGGCAAATCTGCTGATGGACTTGGTAATGATCATGTCGATGTTTCCGGCCTCACAATCGTCGATCATGCGATTGAAGTCCTCACGCTTTTTGGTGTTGGTGCCGGAAATACCATCATCGGCATAGATACCGGCAAATTCCCATTCCGGATTCTTCTGAATAAGTTCTGTGTAATGCTCGACCTGAGCATCGTAGCTTGTAGCCTGCTCATCGCTGTCAGTACTGACTCTGCAATACGCTGCGACTCTAAGCTTTGGCTTTGCATCCTGCTGTCTGGCAGTGTTTCCGACCTGCCGTTTTGCAGGGATGACCATAACATTTCCCATTATTTGACCTCGCTTTCTATCAGGCTGTATAGGTATTCTGCCTGCCTGACCGGATTTTCATAATTCTCTGTAATATCACCAAGTCGAAAGGCGGTAGGTGACCTTTTTATGATTGGTGCAATATAGCGGTCGTTCCGTCCGAGCTGCGTAGAGCGCTTGCTAAGCTCCGCACTGACGGCATCGAAGGATGCCGGATCAATGATGGCCGGGTAGAAGTCATCTCCGAGGTAATGCCTGTTTAGCATCATGCGCTTGGCACCTGCATGGAGAAGGTCAAGCCCGGCTTCCTTCGCAGCATTGGTAAGGGATAGACCGCTTAAATAATTCTTGTAAAGCTCTCGAATCTGAGAGGCAGCAGCTTCATCTATCACTGCCTTGCCATTCTCGATCCGATAACCGAAGGGTGTGTGTCCCATCAAATCATCTCCTTCAAAATAAGACCACAATGAAGTGCAAAGCCGATTTTCTGGCGGCTGTAAACTTCAATGTGATCCACGAATAGTTCAAATAATTCTTCACTGTATTCCAGCTGCATTTCCCCACGTTCGCAGAAGTGTAGCAGGCGCTCCGTCTCGTATACCTTTGTGGCATCCAGTGATTGGGAGCGATTTAGGAGCTCAATTTGGTTCCTGTATTCGCCAGCCTGGGAGAGAAGGGCATTATTTTCCTGGGTATAAAGAATCTGGTCAATGTAGCCTTGCCCCATCAGCTTATGCAGGGTTTCTCGCTGTTCGGTGTTCTGCTCCAGCAGTATTTCTAATTGCTGGATATTCAGAAGCGATGCATCGCCGGTGTTTTCCTGTAGCGCTTTCAAATAAGGCTTCAAGACCAGCTTGTGGCAGTAGACCAGCTTATTGATCATCGTGGTAAATGCCAGCTTCAAATCATCATCACGGATATAAAGCATAGAGCACCTGCTGGGGTCTTCCAGGTGGGTGTTGCACACCCAGGCTGCGTATTTCCCGTAGGTGCTGGAATGGATTCTCCTACGGAAGGTATTCCCACATTCGCCGCAGATAATCTTGCCGGAAAAGGCATATCGCTGTTGATACTTAGCATTTCCCTTCTTGATGCCTTTCTCACTTGCCCGCTGCTCAATCAAGGCTGCTGCAGCTTCAAAATCCTCATGACTGATAATTGCTTCGTGGTGATCTGGCACATAGTACTGATCGAGGTGGCCGTCATTCTTGTGGCGATTAAAATTGCTGTCGGTATAGGTCTTCTGGAAAATGCAGTCACCGGTGTATTTTTCATTCCTGATGATGTCGCGAATGCTGGTAGAGGTCCAGCGGCCGCTTTTCTTGGTTGGAACCTGTTCCTGGTTTAGCTCCTTGGCGATAGCCTCTGTGCTTTTCCCGGAAAGAAGCTCTCGAAAGATGCGCTTTATAATTTCAGCCTGCTCAGGATCCACCAGGATTTCTCCGTCCTTCCAGCGATAGCCGTAAGGCACATAGCCAAGCTTATAGGTTCCATCCAGGAAGCGTTTCTTAATGCTCCACTTGTTATTTTCGGAAATCGAAGCGGATTCGCCTTCGGCCATAGAGCTTAGGATGGAAAGAAACAGCTCACTTTCCATCGAGCCGGTGTTGATATTTTCCTTCTCGAAATAGATCGGAATATCCAGTGACAAAAGCGTTCTTACTATCTCCAAGCAGTCTGTAGTATTTCGGGAGAGGCGGCTGATGGACTTGGTGATTACAAAGTCAATTTTTTTTGCTTTACAATCTTCGATTAGTCGCAGGAGCATTGGCCTTTTATCCGCCTTGGTGCCGGTGATACCTTCGTCAAAGTAGAGCCCTGCAAAGGTCCAGTCATCACGGGAGGTGATGTAGTTTTTATAGTGCTCCTTCTGTGCATCCAGACTTTCGAGCTGTGCATCAGAATCCGTGGAAACGCGGCAGTAAGCAGCCACACGGAGCTTCTTTTTCGAAGTTTGTGAAGGTTGGATTTTATCGATTTTGGTTACCTTCTTCATGTTGATTCACCTCCTTTGTCAGTGTATATACATCACTCTAAAGGGCACATATATCAAGTGATTCTGGGCATAATCTCGACGAACATCGGAGAGAATGTATCGCGGTTTAGCTGCGTCAATTTGTTGAATTCCACCAAGGAAATAAGTCCAGCGGAGAGCAGCGCTTCGCTGGCTCTTTGGGCCATGAAGTAGTCGTAATCCTGTTGAATTTCGATGGATGATATCGGTGCGGCCTTTAGATGAGAAGCGATATCTGTTGCCTGTAATACTGCTTTTGTTTCTTTCTGCATGAAAAGTACCTCCAGTTTCAGTTCTTCACTTTCCACTGGAGATGAGCAGTCGATTTGAGCGGATAAAAAGAAAAAGGGTCTATAAGGACGCAAATCCTCATAGACCCTGATGGTTATCCCAGTAATTCATTTACTTTTGCCTGCACAGCCACATAATCATATCCGGCAGAAGTAAGGCGATTTCTTCTGTCAGCGCCATTGCCCCAGTCGCCACGGATGACTTCACGAGCGATTTCATCAATGGATTTGAACGTTGAAACAGAGGCACCGGATTCAGTTGTGATGAAGGCATCAAAACCGGCAGCCTTGAGCTTTATCATCATGTTGTCAGCATTGGCTTTCTCACGATAGGCACCGACCTGAATCTTATAGAGTCCTCCGATCTGTACCATATAGGTATCAAAGCCAGCGGCTTTTACGCGGGCAAGCTGTGCATCAGCATTGGCCTTGTTCTTATAAGCTCCGACCTGTACACGATAAAGATGATCCGTGGCAGGAGAAGTATTTCCACCAAGATTTGCAGTAACCCTTGCAGCCAGATCGCCCAGGCGGGCATAGAGCCAGTTGCCAGGGCAGGATTTGTTGGCAAACCATCTGTGGACAGTGATCACCATTTCATCAGACTTCGGTGCATAATTCAAAGTCTTGTCCTTGTCTCCAAGCCACAAAAGCTTCTTCTTGCCATTACGCTTGCAGATATCGGTGCAGAGCGAGATAAGAGAAGCATAGACCTTATCATTCATCGCATAGGGCTCCGACATGTCAGAGGCACATTCGATGGTGATGGCTCTTTGGTCGTTTGCATTGGAAGAGGAGCACCAGCTACGGTTTTTCTCTTCAACACATAAGGAGATACGTCCGTCAGTGCCGATTCCATAGTTGCAGGAAGCTTGACGAGAAGGGCTGGTAAAGCATCCGCAGATACTTTCGGCAGATAACTGACCGACCACGCAGTGTGGCGTGATGCGGTCGATGGAATGGGTTCTCTGTCCAGAGTGGTTTGGACTGAGCTTGGTATAGGATACCAGGGAGCTGGTTGTATATGCCATTTTATTTTTCCTCACTTTCTGCTCTGTCATGGAGCTGTTCTAAAACGGTTTTGATCTTCTCTGGTACCGGAAGGCCGAGATGCGCTGCATTCTCAAGAAGGCTCACACCTTCATTGGAAATATAGAAAAAGATCACAGCGGTACGAAGCACACTGCCGGTGCCGATGACCTGCACATCAAGGACGTTTGCAATTCCGACCAGCAGGAAGATGAGTACCTTTCGGCAGATGCCTTTAAAGCCCACCTCACTGGAGAGAGTTTTGTCTGCAATCGCACACATGACGCCGGTGATGTAGTCGATCACCACAAATGCGAGCAGTGCGTAAAGCAGACCGTCACAGCCACCGAGAAAGTAGCCAAGCCATCCTCCGACAGCTGCAAATGCAAGTTGGATCGTGTTCCAGAATTCCTTCATAATGTTTGTCCTCCTTTGAATTTTGGGTATGAAAAAAGCACCTCGTCATGAGATGCTTGCTTCCGAAATGATACAGAGTCATTCCTCTGTAATGGTGTATGTGATTTTCATGGTCTTATCTGCGGTCTTGATGACCGGAGTGCCCAGGTTATTGATGGTAGCAAGGTAGGGAGTAACCAAGAACAGCTCACGGTACAGATTGTAGACATTCGATCGAAAAATCCATTCGCGAAGTGCATATGTTTTATACCGCGCCATCTGATTTCGTCCCCAGGATGCGTAGCTTGCATCTGGCGTATCTCGTACATAGAGCTTTGGTTCGCCGTTCAAAAAATACCAGCCGTTGATCACGATGTCATCATCTACGATATAGGTCCACACGGTTGACGAGACATAGGTGATATTCGGTACCATCTCAATGTTTGCCACATTGGTGGTATCAATGCGATACACCTGATTGCCGGTATAGCACATGAGCCATTTTCCGCTCATACCCAAGCTATAGAATTCACTGATGCCACTTGGAGCTACGATTTTCTGCGTAGTGCATTTATTGCCGTCAATACAGTCCATGTACCACTCGTAATCCAGGTGAGTGTAGTAGTCCTTGTTGCCGCTGGTGTGACTATATTTACGGTTTTCTCGCCTGACTAATCCATACCATTTTCCGTCAGCACCATGATACAGATAATTCCAGATTTCAGAATTATCGTTATATGGTTCCTCCGTTCCATCCTTCTGTCCTCCTATGTAGTGGTAGTAGGAAGGGTAATGGTTCAGCTCAATCGTGGTTTCCTCATCGGCCTCCGTGGTCATTCTTGTCAGCGGTCGATCAACGAGCGCTGCATGAAGATAATCATCGTGAATCTTTCGAAGTGTGGCCTGCGTGGAGTTATAATACGTTGTCATTTCCAGGCGATAGCCCTCGCCGATATAAACGCGCTTGTTTCCACGCATGCAATAAGGCTTATATTTATCCTGAACATTTGCAGACCAGGTACCAATTCTGACCATGTAGTTGCCAGCATACTGCGTACCTTTTCCTGCCAGTGTGTTGGATAGGCAGATGGCAGAAATCGTTCCATTTGCCTGCGAGGTAGCAAAGTCCCAGACAAACCGGTACCCGCCATCCACTTCCTTGCTCTCGGTAAGGTTCCGGCTGCCTCGCCGGATATCCTCCGTGTTATTGGCATCATCCGAAGCATAGCCGATCAGCGGATTATTCAGCGGAGCATAGATATTGTCTGCACGCTCCTCAAGTGCATTCTGGTATAAAAGGATGCCGCCCATGATATTTTTCTTAAGCGGCAGCATCCAATCATCCCCATTGGAACCATTAAATGTGGTGTTGTTATAAAGCATTCCTTTAATGTTGCAGTTCAAAACATCCATCGCGGCTTCCGTCACCAGATTTGTGTCTTCGTAGCGCTCTTTTTTGCCGGTATGGACATCTGTAAGTTCGATTACACTTTTTCCTTTCAGCATTGTTATTCCTCCGTATTCAAATAGTCGGTTGTGATGGACTTGAGATATCCATCTGCGCCGCTGATGATAAAGCGGTATTTCAGCTGTCCAGTAGTTGCTTTCTCCGCCCAGGAATCCACACTGATGGCTTCGAGCGCAGCCTTCGACATTCCGGATTTCTCCTCGGACAGCTTTGCCCACACTGCATTGATGCAGCTCCACCAGCTTGCTCCATCATCAAAGGAGGCAGCAAACAGCACCTCGTCTGAGCAGTCAGCAGTTACCTTTTCAATGCCGAGAATCGTGGAATCTGACATATCGATGTTTTCGGAATAAAGCACCTGGGGAATCGGTACTCCCGTGTAGGCCACCTTCATATCCGGGAAGAGATTCTCGGAATCATGCCAGTAAAGAATGGTTGGATCCTGCAGCGAAATGAGGAGCTTCCCATCCGGGATATCCTGGACACCCCGCGTCTCAAAAAGCTCTGCTGTGAGGTTGGTTTCCTCCAGTTTAATAAGAGCATTTTCTCCTACGGTATACAGTGCGCCATCGGCATCTGAAATGAGATATCTTCGATTATACGGATCAAGGAAAACAGGTGCATGATCCATATATTCAAAGCTGTTTCCGGCTTCATCCTTCGGTTTAAAAGAGATAATCTTTCCGGTAAGGGCCGTAAAGGAAAGCGTGCCATCACTGGTAACCAGGCTGGAATCTGCCAGGTAACTGCTGTTGGTTGGGATCGTGTCAAAGGAGACGCAGATTTCTCCGGTATCGAAAAGAATTGCATCCCAGACCATCCGAGTTGCTTCGTTTCGATTGCCGTGCACAGAGTAGCCTTCCCAGCGGATACGAAGGAACTTATAGGCACCCCAGATCGTTCCTTCCTCTCTTCGAAGTGTCATAAGATCGGTATCCCTGCGGACGATTTTCAGCTGCTCGGTATTCTCACCAAAGCCAATCCAGGAGTTGCCGCTGATGTAAAGGGTGGAGGCTATTTTTCCTTTGTACTGAAACCAGTCAACACCTTTCACGGTATCGGTGCCATCATCCTGCAGAGAATTATTTCGAAGGATCTCCATGTGTTCTGTACTCTTTAAAAGATCCTCGATAGTTCCATAATCAAACATTACTTACCTCCAGTTCTGTTATTTCGGTCATGTTCTGAAGCCCAAGTGAAAATGTAGCAAGCCGTCCTCGGTCAATCTCCTGGTCCTGACCGGAAATGCGTGTGTTGAAGGATTTCTTCAGCTTTACGGCACCATCGGTAATCTCAGTAAAGCTATTCAGCGGAAGGTCAGCAGCATACAAAATCTTCATATTGATAAAGGGAAGCGTATCAAAGGGCAGAATTGTAAGACCGGTTAAGCTATCGAAGTTTCCCGTCGGAATCACAAGCTTCAGCATACGTCCACGATCAAGGCGGACATTGCTATTTCCAGAGAGGGCATACTCTTTACGAAGTTTGAATACGTCATCATCAAGGACATATTCCTTCTGGTAATGCATCTTCTTTTTATCAGCGGTTTCTACCACATCATGCACGATTGGCGCAAAGAGTCGAAGCGAGTCCTTCATGGATGGCATCAGCATTCCGGTTAAGGAGATAGATGCCACGCGGTCATTTAATCCTGTCTTTTTCGGAGCAAGGAAATGTACCGTAACAGCGTCATGCAGCGTATGCGTTGGCATAGAGGAAAGAAGGATCTTCTTCAGGGTATCATCTGCCGTGATCCGTCCATCCCAGCGTTCCTGCACACCCAGTCCCTGGCCGGTGATCGTCGCCATGATATTTTGTGCCTCGATATGCCCGGTTCCATTTTCCATGGAGATCAGCACCTCAAAGGTATGAAGCTGATTTGCCGTAAGGCCGATGATCGGGTAATAGAGCGTCAGGAGATGCTTACCGCTGAGCCATGATTCTTTCGGGTGGAATTCCTCAACCTCATGACCATCCAGCACATAGAAAACAGAGAGTGTGGTTTTTCCGTCCTCGTTCCAGGAGAGTGGAAATGAAATCACCTTCTTGTTTTCAGCTTCGTTTCCCTCGTCATCTGTGGTTGTTCCAAGGTCAATGGTCGTTTTTGCAGTAAGCGTCCGGGTATCAGGATTACTTTCTACATCCATGATCGCCTGGGCATGAAATTCGGCATTGGTCTCATCACCAGATGCAAACTCCATGTTGATGATGGACAGCTTTTCTTCTCCGGCATCCAGTGCCAGGGCATTGGTGAAGGTGTAAATGCTAAGCTTCGTTTCGCCAATGGAGCTGATCAAGCCACTGATGTTCTTATCGTTTTTGCTCTTCGCAGCAGCAAGCCTTGGATTCTTGCCGACACATTTCACGGTTTGCTTTCCATTGATTTTTGTATAGATGGAAGTGATTGCAGACTGTTTGGTTTCATCTGCATGGCCGCCGGTAAAACGGAGTACATCACCAAGGTCCAGCGAAGGATTGCCGACGGTTTCTGAATCAAAGGGCACATATTCCACAGTCGAGACAACATCAAGAATCGTGTTAATAATTCGCTTTCTCGTCTCTTCCAAGCCAAATTGCAGAAGCGGATTTACACCAAGATTCATCGTCAGCCCATCATCCGGATCCTTCGCATAGTATTCCGCTGTTTCCGTCTTTTTGTTGGTGGAGCTGACCGCTGTGTAGCGAGTGACAAAATCGGAAAAGCTGCTGCTGAAGCGATGGCGAATATCAATTGCCATGACTGGCGTGCTCCCGTAAGAGGTCAGAGAGAGCTTTCCATAACGATCAATGACTGCAAAGCATCCGAGTGTCTGTGCGAGGTAATAGAGAAAATCACGCCACGATTCGATGTCATTATCCTGATAAATACCAAGTAGCTCGGTGCCATTCGGCAGGGACTCGATTTCTTCCTTTGTTTGCGCAAGCTCCACATGGCAGGCCTTCGATAGCAGAGAAAGAAATTCGTAGGGATAGGAGCTGGACAGGCCTTTATTGAAGGCTTTATCCAGGTTCAGCATTCCATCATAGGCTTTCAGCTCCAGTGTTTTGATACGACGATTGGCTTCGGCCACATAGAACACCCCCATCGGAATGATCTCCGTGCTGCCATCGTCAAGCAGCAGATGGAACCAGAGCTTGATTTCAGCTTCATCTAAGGTGTATCGGTCGATATCACAGAACAGGCTGATGCCAAGCTCTGCGGCATACACAGAGCCAAGCTCAATCTCAGAGTTTCCGCAGCACTGCCTCGAAATATATCCGCTGCCTTTTACGATATCCTCATTTCCAAATTCATAGGTTTTCTTATCACTGGTGGTGATCGTGCCGGTCCAGTAATATTTTCTTGTGTTGCTTTTGATTGCCTGTATAAAGGCCTCCGATACTGGATACACATCATCACCTCCATTAAAATTCGTTCAGGGTAAAGCTCACTGCCCACAGTCCCTTATAGGATGTGTCCTTTTTGAGCTTCGCCTTAAATCCGCTGATATACATTTCTGTTTCTTTCTGCGCCAAATTCTCTGTGTCAAAATATTGAACCGCCAGCTTTGGTAGCTTGGAATAGGCCGTCAGCTGTTTCAGCCATTTTGGGGATACAGAGAAAGAGACGGATATCTTCACGACACCCGTCCTTACGACATCCCGCTACGTAGTACCTGCTTCAGTTTCACCGCTGGAATCTGCCTCTACATCGGAAAGATCGAGGTCATAGGAATCCGGCAGTGGGAGGGCAGTACCATTGAAATTCAAATATTGCATAAATGCCATCGTTACCGACCTCCGCTTCTAAGATTTGCCCTCTGCTGGGCATTGACAATGACTTCATCTAACATCGTGCCGCCAAGGTATACCGGAATTACGATGTCTCCTGACTGACCAGTTACACCAGCGAGGCCTTCACGGATTGCTGCAGTGATACCAGAGAGGGTATCGGCTGTTCCGGCAGATGCAGTGGCTGTAGCAGTTTCTATTCTTCCAATCTGCGGGTTGATCACCATGTTTGCGGCTACTCCATCCATTGCCTTTGCCACAAGGCTCTTGCTCTCTTCAATTCCACGAGCAAGGCCTGCCATGAAGTCTGGCATCCAGGATTCATAATCCGTGAGTGGTCCTTCGTCCGGTACAGAGAAGTGCAGTACGGAGCGAATCTTGTTTGCTACACCATTTACCGCATCGGTAACTGCGCCAACAGCTGACTTGATGCCATTCACGATACCCATGATGAGGTCGCGTCCCCAGCTGAATGCCTGAGAAGCAAGACCTTTAACGTAGCTGACTGCTCGCTCAAAGCCAGAATGGATCACGTTATAAATCTGACCAATGATGCTACCGACAGCCGACTTTACGCTATTCCAGATGGAAGAAACCGTGTTCTTAATGGTATTCATCACACCGGAGATATAACCGCTGATGCTGTTCCAGATACTCGTCACCACACCCTTGATGGCATTCAGCACAGACGTTACTACCGATTTGATGGCATTCCAGACCGTCGTAAAGATGGACTGGATCGTGGTCAACACCGTAGTCACCACAGTCTGAATGGCCGTCCAGATTGTCTGGAAAAAGCTCTGTAGTGCAGTGAGAAGCGGAGTCAGGAAGGCAACGATGGCATTCCAGATCTCCTGGATTTTTGTGCTGATCGCATCCAGCACCATGCCGATCAAGATTTGAATAGCCTGAAAGATGGTTTCAAATAGATATCGGAATGCTTCGAGCAGCGGGCCGAAAACCGACATAAATCCGTTCCAGATATTTGTGATTGTATCGACGATACCCTGCACAATGCCACCGACGGTCGTGCTGATTGCAGTCCAGATGGAAGAAGCAGTCGTAGCAATGCTTGTCCAGATACCGGAAAGAAACGTTGCAATGCCAGAGACGATGCTTCCAATTGTATCGGAGATTGCCTGCCATACCGTACCGGCAAGTACTTTGATGTTCTCCCACAAGCCTGAAAGGAAGGTTCCAATTTCCGTCCAGTGTTCTTTGATCACAATGACAAGATTTGCCACTGCAAAGACAATCGCGGCTACCACGCCTGCAACCAGTGCCGGAGCACCAAGAATGACCGCTCCAACAGCAGCAAGGGCAATGCCAACGCCCATCAGGATATCCTTTACTACGGAGAATCCGTTCTGGAACATATCGATGAAGTTTTTCACAGCGGTGATAGCACCACCGATTACAAGACCAATGCCGGAGAACACCTTCAGCACAGCGCTAATTCCGGAGGTCGCTGCACCGATGCCCTTGATGGCTCCCGTGACCGTATTCACGGCACCTGCAATCTTTGGTGCCATCGTCATAATGGAACCAACTGCGCTCATGATCTTTCCTACAAAGATAAGGACCGGTCCAAGGGCGGCGACAAGAAGTGCTACAACGAGGATAATCTGCTTTACTGGCTCCGGCAGCTTATTGAGAAAGTCCACCAGGCCCTGCAAAGCCGATACCAGAGAACGGATTGCAGGCATCATGAGATCTGCAAAGGAAATGGCGAGCTCCTGAAGCTGCGATTTTAGAATCGTAAGCTGACCACTTAAGTTGTCCTGCATGGTTTCTGCCATCTTCTCAGATGTGCCATCACAGTTCTTGATTGCGCCTTCGAGCTTTGAAATGTCTCCAGGTGCGGAGTTCATGAGCGCAAGGAAGCCGGACATCGCATTCTTTCCGACCAGCGCTTCTGCATTGGAGGCCTTCTCGGAATCGGAGAGCTGCCCGAAGGCGGACCGGCAGTCTGCAAGGATTGCCGTGAGACTTCGCATCGATCCATCGGCATTGGTGGTTGCAATCGTCACATCCCCGATGGACTTGCCGGAGAGCTTCACCTCTCCGGTAAGGTTATTCATGATAGTGCGAAGAGAGGTACCGGCCTGTGAAGATTTGATGCCAGAATTTGCCATAAGACCGATGGCCTCTGCGGTATCCTCTGCGGAGAAACCAAGAGCACCTGCGATTGGAGCACAGTATTTAAAGGTTTCACCCATCATGCTGACATTTGTATTGGCATTGGAGCTTGCCGCCGCAAGGATGTCCGCAAAATGTCCGGAGTCCTTGGCTGTCAGTCCAAATGCAGTCAGTGCATCTGTTACGATGTCCGATGTGGTGGCAAGGTCCTCACCAGATGCCGCAGCAAGGTTCATAATGCCTTCGATACCATCCAGCATGTCGGAGGTTTTCCATCCGGCCATCGCCATGTAGTTCATGGCATCCGCAGCTTCAGATGCTGAGAACTTGGTTTTCGCACCCATCTCACGAGCCTTTGCACGGAGCTTATCGAAGTCCTCTCCGGTTGCACCAGATACGGCGGCTACCTGGCTCATAGAAGAATCGAAATCGGATGCTGTTTTTACAGCAGCAACGCCAAGAGCTGTAACTGCAGCAGAGGCAGGAAGGAGCTTTTCACCGGCGGAGGAAACCTTATCACCTGCGGATTTCAGGCTTTCACCAGCAGTAGCAATCTTCTGCACAGCAGTGGCAGACTGATTTGCCTGTGTCTCCAGCTTTTTGAGATCTTCTTCTGTTTCGATGATCTCCCTCTGAAGAGCATCATACTGTTCTTTGGAAATGTCACCATTCGCAAGTGCCTGATTTGCCTGCTCTGCAGCAGTCTTGAGAGTAGCGAGCTTTTCCTTTGTTTCACTGACGGCACTGGAGAGGAACTTCTGCTTCTGCGCAAGCAGCTCGGTGTTGCCTGGATCCAGTTTTAAGAGCTTTTCGACATCCTTGAGCTGACTCTGCGTATTCTTGATTTCTGCATTGACACCCTTTAACGCTGTCTGAAGCTTTGTTGTATCGCCACCGATTTCGACCGTGATACCCTTAATTCTACTTCCCGCCATAACGCACCTCCTCTCTGCAAAATGGGCATAAAAATTGCCCGGCATTTCTGCCGAGCATAAAGAAAGCACCGATCAGATTTCTCCGACCGATGCTAATAAACTGCTATTCTATTGAGATTTACAAACTTGAATTTTCAAATTAGTCTTTGCAAATAACCTTTGAACCTTCACCATCAATTACAATTCCCTGACGG
>JAJXBQ010000328.1:0-2555 GCA_021640525.1 Segatella copri | reverse complement strand
TGTCTTTTACAAGCAAAATCCCACGAAACCCAATAGGTTGCGGATTTGAGGGTTTTCATGTGTTAAGTAATTAATTAATTGATTATATATCAGAATTTCTCTTTCTCACTTCTTCCAGATTCATAGCCGCTTTCGGGTCGTTGGCCTCTGCAGCCTTTTTCCACCATACCACGGCCTCTTCTTCCTTGCCTTCTTTCCAAAGCAGACAGGCACGCGTGTTCCATGTAAACGGTTCGTTCGCCGTGTGCTGCAGGTATTTCTCAGCCTTGGTGGTGTCGTTTCGTTGCAGTGCGATTATCGCGGCGTTGAGGTTGGCTATGGAGTGGGTAGGGTGGCTGTCGGCAGCAATCATCAATGTGCGGTCTCTTTGCGCTTTGTCGTTGCCATAGAATGTGTCGGCCACGGTGTAAAACTCGTAGACGTTCAGTTCTTCGGGATGGGTCTCAACCATCTTTCGTGCTTCTTCCGGTGTCCTTTCCCGGCTGTAGTATTCCACTCTGAATATATTCTTCCTCAGCATGGGATAAACTGTGGTCAGCAGGATTCTGTAAGGTTCGCCACTGCCTATCGACTTGATGGACTCTTCCCTTTTGTCCAAATCGTTTTCTCTCTTTATGACTTCCATGATAGAACTTTTGTATGGTATCTCCATCTTGGACAGAATTTCCTTCAGTCCATCCCAGTTCTCACCCCTAGGTGTTACTGTCAACAGCGAGTTGGCAAATGAATATCTTTTGCTCACGTAGCTTTTCAATGCCTGGGCGCGGCCTTCTGCCAACCACTTGTTGTGGTTCAGCGTGCCTTCGGGCGATGCATAGCCTGCGATGTCAATTCGGTTGATGACATAGACAGGGTTGTTCTCGACAGCTGTCAACACCGAATCTATCTTGTTTAGTTCTTGGCGGTTGCCATAGCGATTGGGTAGCAGGATGGTCTTGTTGACAGGGTATATCAGAAAGGCATCGCAACTCTTCGTCCTGATATCGTATTCTTTAGGACATTTCATCTCGTCCGACAGTGCCAGTTGCGGTGCATACAGCAGGTCGCCTACGGTCTGTTCGTTGTCGAGCAGCCCGCCACAGGCACACCCTACCACCTCTTCTCTAAGTATCAATCGAGCCTTGTCCATCCATGGCTGTCGGTCGATGTTGGCTTTGTATTCCACAAATCGGGTCTTATTGCCTTCCAGTGTGATGTAGGGCTTGTCGGTTGGCGCGTATGAATTACCGGAACGACGGTCTTTCAAGGCTCGTGTGCGTCCGCTTACCACCACAGGAGCCAGCTCTACCGAGTGGCTGTTGTCATCGGTGCGTATGATGGGTATGATGGTACGACGGTGCTGGCTCTTGACGGTCTGTTTTCCTAGGTCGAGTGTGAACGACAAGGCTATCTGTCCGGCTTTGATACGTATGGTCTCGTTGTTCACCCCACAGAAGTAGCCATGGTTGTTGTCTGCCATGGTAGTGGCAGGCTGTATGTATAGGAGGACGGCTCCCAAGAGGCATTTATTTATAATGTTCATTTTCATATTTGTTTATGAGTTAACGTTACAGACAGTATATCAGACTTATGGCGGCCTTGGTTGGACCGATGTAGTTGTAGTGTGACTTTTCAACGGGCTTGCCACACTCCCGACATTCGTACTTCTTGTAGTCGACATAGAGATAGCCCACGCCCACCGACAGCTCAAAGTTCCATCGGGGTGACATTACCCATTGATAGCCATAAGACAAGCCTCCACCGGCGGCCCAGCCTTGATAACGGTTGTCGCGCAACGATGGGAACAACCCGAAAGGCAGCTTTATGCCTCCTGCATTGAATTGTCCTCCCAACGCATGGATGCCGAAGAAGTGTCCGTTGAAGGTTTCGCACGTCCAGTATCGCAGTTCGGGTTGCACGAGCCAATGTTTCAACTTCTTGGTATCTGAGAATTGCCAAGGCTGCCACCCTCCACCTATAGAAAATGAGTGCTTGTCACCCGTTGCGACTTCTATCGCCAAGTTGGGGGTTGATGTGGCAAGATAGGGTATATTTGTCTTTATGGCTACTTTCTGCGCTCTGCTAGAGAAAACAGCCAATATAGGTAAGACAGCTACTATAAGTAATTTCTTTTGTTTCATCATCCGAATCAATTTCATTTTTTGCACTTCTAGAACTTGCCGGCTTATCCTTGTAACATGGTGGATGTCACCGGGTTTCCTTTTCGGCTGCAAATTTAAGAGAAAATCCAATACGAAGCAAGAAAAAGTTTCAAAAAGGCTACATTTCTTTGTGCAAACGTTTGCACGCTTTATGCAACCTGTTTACGCACACACATCATCAAGCACATGATTGATGGCTGCCTTTGGATACAACAAAGTTAACAAGAGAAGAGGCTCTACGCCGTTGGAATGCTTCTAAGGAAAACAAACGTAAAATGGTGGAGAAACTGGAGAACTTGGTTCGCAAAAGCTGTCTGGAACGTACTGGTAAAGAACCTATAGGGGTAGAAGTATGGTAGTGCTGCCCCTCAAAAAGTAGACACAGAAAGGTGGAAAACTGATGGAAAATGATTA